>JASHSG010000351.1 GCA_030040935.1 Acidobacteriaceae bacterium
CAGAAGATTGCGGTGTCTAACACGGTCAGGCGGCAAGGGTCAGAATGCGGTATGCCCAAGGCCGCGCGTCACGGGTCGAAGACTTTGGCTGAATGCTTTACGTAGAAGGCTTTAAGCTGCCTCAAACGATGTGTTCAGGCCAATTGGCTGTGGGCCGCGTAGTGATGCAGCTACATGCAACGGATGGCTTCTTTGGGGTAACGTGGGGGAGGACAAGGAATTGCAGACGGACCTCACCATGGGCAATCTTGCCACCGCGCTGACGCTCCAATCGAATGAGGCGGCTCTCGTCGAAGAATTGCGGGCTGGCTCTGAAGAAGCGTTTGCCTGGCTGATCACACGCTACCATCAGCCAATCTACTCATTGCTGGCGCGCACGGTTCGCAACTCCGCCGACGCAGCAGATCTGACCCAGGAAGTTTTCGTTAAAGTCTTACGCGGGATTCGCGGATTTCGCGGGGAGTCTTCATTGCGAACCTGGATCTATCGCATTGCGCTGCGCGAGGCGTCGAACCAGCGACGCTGGTGGAGCCGGCATCGGCAGCAGGAGATCGGGATGGAGCAGGAAATCGCGCCGGCAGACTGCGGAAAGCCGATGCAGCTGAAGGACAGGCTGGTGGATCCGGCTGAGTCGCCCTATGAGATGGCCGTCCACGAGGAAAACCGTGCGCGCGTGGAACAAGCGCTGCGCCGGGTGCCCGAGCCCTTCCGGACCGCGCTCATCCTGCGCGATATCGAAGGATTTGTCTACGAGGAAGTGGCGGCTATACAGGGAGTCAGCCTGGGAACTGTGAAATCGAGGCTGGTTCGCGGACGAGCCTGTTTGAAGACATTACTGACAATGGCAGGATCGGGTCCACGGCCCACGGCCCTGACGGGGATGAAGCTGTCCCTGGGAGAGGAGGCGCGATGATCGGCTGCAATGAAGTGCAATCCGGCTTGACGGACTATCTGGATGGCCGGTTGGGCGGACGCGAGATGCAGGTGATCGATGCACACCTTCGGGAGTGTGTCGATTGTGCGCAGGTATCGAAATCGCTGCGCGAATTGCAGGCTTCGCTGGCTGGCCTGGGCCCGGTGCCGGAGCCGCCGGATCTGCCACTGCGGATTCGTGTCGCCGTGAGCCAGGAGCGGGCGCGCATCCGGCGCAACGTCTTCACAGCCTGGGGCCTTGCGTGGAGAAACACGGTGGGACCGTTCCTGTTGCAGGCTGGCGCCGGATTCGCCAGTGCAGTCCTTCTTTTGGGAACCATTGTTGTGCTGATTACGGTGTTCGCTCAACCGGAGGCGGCCCAGGCTGTCCCTGACGAGCCTTTGGGCGACGCAACTGCTCCTCGTCTGCTCTATTTCTCAAATGCTCAGGGTAACAATGAGGCCGACGCAATCTCCAGCCCCGTTGTCGTCGAGGCATATGTAAACGATGAAGGCCAGGTGTACGATTACCGCATCGTCTCCGGCCCCACCGATGCCGTAACGCGCTCCCACGTTGAGAACCTTCTGCTGTTCAGCCGCTTTGAGCCGGCCCGCTTCTTCGGCCAGCCCGTGCGAGGCTTGGCGGTCCTTTCCTTTTCCGGAGTCTCCGTGCGCGGATAAGTCGAGCCATCGGCGGGAATTGAAGCCCTTCACCCGTTTGACCCTGCCAGTGCGTCTAACTAGACTTGCATGCAGGGTTTCGTCATGATCCGTCGATCGCAGTTCTTTGCTTTCATTTCATCCGCGACGCTATGTCTGTTCTCCGTATCCATTGCCGTGCCGGCGCAAGCTCAGTCGTCAGGCAGTTCCTCCTCCAGCCAGGGTCCCTCGTCGACTCAGATGTATTCGGAAGAAAGGGCGCCTTCGCTCATCGATCCGGCAGGGCCGACGATCTCGCTCATCAGCTCTGAGCCTGTTTTCATCATGGCCGCGGCATTGAACGCCTGCGGTTACGACGAAGGCCTTGATGAAAGTGCGCCCATTCGCAAGCGCATCCGCGACCAGATCAATCAGGCGCTCGCACAAAGCGAGGATGCTCGCACCAGGCGTGACGCACTCTGCCTCTTTATCGCGCAGCACCGCATGACGGGTTCGGAGCGGGACATTTCACAGTACATCTCGCTGGCTCTCTACCTGACGCCGCCGCCGGAACTCGAAGTCACTGCCGACCTCACGGAGATGCCGCCCGATTCCACTCAGGTGGTCGAAATTCTTCCCGCGCTCCGCGCATTCGCAGCCGCGCTCGATTTGCACGGGATTTGGCTGACTTCGCATCATGTTTACGACGAGGAGATCGATCAGCTGCACGATCCCATCTCGCAGATGATTGTCAAATCCAACCTCTATCTCAAAATGCCCGCGTCCACCTACGATGGCCGCCGGTTCATTGTCGTCATCGAGCCGCAGCTCTCGCCGGCCGTGGTGAACGCCCGCATCTACGGAACCGACTACGTGGTCGTGGTTTCCCCGGTCGATGGAAAGATTCCCATGACCGACCTGCGCCACACCTACCTGCACTACGTTATCGATCCTTTGCTTTACCAGCGGTCCAGCGCCATCGACCGTGAGCAGCCGATTCTCAAGGAAATTCGCGACGCACCTCTTGACTTCCGCTTTCGCTCCGATACGGTGGCGCTGACGATCGAGTGCCTGATCAAGGCCATCGAAGCACGAACCATGGATACCGGCATTCCTGAGTACGTCATTCCGGCCGGCGTGGACCGCTCGCAGTTGCCGCGGTACGAACATGAGCGCGAGCTCTATCAACAGAAGGTCGACGCGGTGAGATGGGAGGCCGTGGGGCACGATATGCGGCAAGGATATGTGCTGACTCAGTACTTTTATGAGCAGATGCTGGATTTTGAAAAGGACCCTGCCAGCCTCAAAGACGACATCGGGGAGATGGTTTATGGCATGGATGTGGATCAACAGGTACACCGCGCCCGGCAGACAGAGTTCGATAAGGAAGGCGACGAAGACGTTCTGCAGCAAAGCAAACCGCGCCCGCTAACGGGACTCGACCTGGCCGAAGCGAAGCTGGCTAGCGGTGACGTCGCTTCAGCCAGCGAGATGGCGCAAAAGGTGCTTACCGGGCAAACTGACACCATTCAGTCGACCGCCGACGCGGCGCGCGCCCATTTCATCCTGGCCCGCGTGGATCTGCTGACCGGCCATCCTGGCGAAGCGATCGACGATTTCCAGAAAACCCTCGCGATGAGCAAGGAGCAACGGCTGCTCGCCTGGTCGCACATCTACCTGGGCCGGATGCTGGACCTCGAATGCAAGCGTGACGAGGCCCTCGCCGAATATAAGGAGGCATTGGCCGTCCGCGATGGTCAGCTCGATACACGCCTGGCTGCGGAGCGCGGTGTCAAAGCAGCCTATGTGCAGCGAGGCCATGAACATGATTGCGATGACGATACGAGTGACGATGCGCCCAGCCCTCCGTCCCCGCAACCGGAGCCCGGCGCAACTGGAACTTCCAATCAAGGGCTGCAACCCCCGGATCACACGGCGACACCGAAGTAATCCCGAGGCAAGCGTCCCGCGAATCATTGAAGTTGATGGGATGCGCTGTTTCCCCGGAAACAACTGCTTTATTTTCGGTCCCGCGATGGAGCGCGGAATGCGTCTAAGGTTGTGTGCAACGGAAATCGACGAGGCAGAAGTGAAAGAAGATCTCGAAGGGCTTGAGGCTGCGCTCGAGCACAAATTTTCCGATCCCGAGCTGTTGCTGCGCGCGCTCACGCACCGGTCTCTGGCCCACCAGCTTGCACAATCGGACGTCGGCAAAAGGTCTGTTCCCGCCGACAATGAGCGCCTTGAATACCTTGGCGACGCTGTGTTGGGGCTCGTCGTGGCGGAGGCTCTGTTCACTCTTCATCCGGAGTGGCGCGAAGGCGAGCTGACGCGCATTCGCGCCGGATTGGTCAGCCGGCAGCACATGGCGGAGGTGGCAGAGGAGATTGAACTCGGCAGGCATCTGCGTTTGAGCCGCGGCGAGGAGCGCAGCAGATTGCGCCGCAGCAGCACAGTGCTTTCGAATACCATGGAAGCCGTGATGGGCGCATTGTTTCTCGACGGAGGTTTGGAGCCGGTGCGGTCTTTCGTCCGTGGCAGGGTCATGGGCAAAGCCGCGCAACGGCTGGCCCTGGAGTTGCGTTCCGGCGACGCATTGGGGAATTACAAGTCGGCGCTCCAGGAGCGACTTCAGGCAACCGGTGCTGGGGCGCCTGTTTATCGAGTCAAAAGCGAGAGCGGGCCCGACCATCACAAGCGCTTTCTGGTCGAAGTGCGGCTCAAAGGAGAAGCAGGTCAAAAAGGCAAGCCCCTTGCTCGCGGCATGGGTCGCACCAAGAAGCATGCAGAACAGGATGCGGCACGACGAGCGCTCGACCTCATGTCGAACCAAAACGGCCACGCGAGCGTGGACAAGGCCGCCGGCCTGCGAAGCTCCGGTCCAGACATCCTGGCCGGCGCTGACGAGGGGGCCCAGCGCACGCCATGAGCACCCTCGCTCGAGTGCCCAGCCCGTTAATGCAACGATGGGCGCACGTGCACCCGCATCTGCCGACGTTGCCTCAAGTACTGGCATCTCTGTTGCAAACCGTTGTGGTTGCGGTATTCGTGCTGACGTTTCTGCTGCAGCCCTTCCTGATTCCCTCTGAGAGCATGGAGCGCACGCTGCTGGTGGGGGACTTTCTCCTTTTTAATAAGCAGATCTACGCTCCGGCCGGCCGCTTCAGCCAATGGCTCCTGCCCTATCGGTCTGTTCAGCGCGGCGATATCATCGTCTTCCACCACTCCCAGCCGCCCATGCTCATCAAGAGGGTTGTAGGCGTTCCTGGAGACCGGCTGCGCATCTCGGATGGCCACGTCATTTTGAATGGTGCGGTCCTTGAAGAGCCCTATGCGGCCTTCGAACCCGCCCCGCCTGTTTTCGCGCGCGACAACTTTCCTCCCACGATCTACACCGATCCGGAGATCGACCCCGAGTGGTGGCGTCAGATGCAAAGCCTCATCCGCAATGGCGAGCTCGTGGTGCCCCCGGGCGAATACTTTGTCCTTGGCGATAACCGCAACCACAGCAAAGACTCCCGTTTCTGGGGCTTTGTGCCGCGGCAGGCTATCATAGCGCGTCCGCTGGTCATATATTTCTCACTTTCACGCCCATCCTCTACTGATGTAGAACAGACTGCTCAACTCGCTGAGCGGCAGGCCGCGGATGGTAAACTCGGACACGAACGCGATCTCGCCGAACGCCTTGCCGGTTTTGCCCGCTGGCGGCGAATTTTCCACGTCGTGCATTGATTCAGTATTGAAAAGCCTCAGGACTTCGGAGCAATACCGCAAAGAGCAGCAGCATGACGAAAAAAAGCACGCGAGCAATTAAAGACTCCCCCCAGAAACGCCAGGAAGCCGCTCCCGAGCCTGCAAGGGTGGAAGAAACGCCGTTTGAAGCCGTGGCCAGCATTTGCTCGGTGCTCGTCGTGGGCCTCTTCATTCTGACCTTCATCGCCCAGAACTTCGTCATTCCATCTGGATCGATGGAGAACACGCTTCTCGTGGGCGATCACCTGGTCGTCGACCGCATCACGCTGGCTCCCCCTGCGAAATGGATGCCCCTGGTTCACTACCGCGAGCCGCACCATGGCGACATCGTGGTCTTCATCAAGCCTTCTCCAGAGCCGCAGCCGGACGCCGATGGCAAGCCCCAGTATTTCTTCTTGGTCAAACGACTCATCGGCCTGCCCGGAGACCGCATCCATCTGCACAACGGAATCGTGATTATTAACGGTGTCGCCCAAAGCCAACCGAAGGAGGGCGGAACCGACCCCGGATCGGCTTTCGAGCGCGATTATCTTGACGAATTCCCGTCGATTCCGCCCGCGTTGGATCCCAGCGGGAGCGCAACGGAAGCCTGGGCTGTGGATGCGCCGAATCATATCGTGGATGGTGATCTCGTGGTTCCTCCCGGCATGTATTTCATGATGGGCGACAACCGGCACGACAGCCTCGACTCACGTTATTGGGGCTTCGTGCCCCGTCAAAACATTGTCGGCCGCCCGCTATTTAACTACTGGTCGTTCATCACGCCGGATTCCGTGTACGAGCAAACCGGGCTTGGCCCGCGCTTAGCCTGGATGGGCCACGTGGTGCTGCACTTCTTCACGGAAACGCGCTGGAGCCGCACCTTCCACCTGACGCGGTGAGGAAAGCGCGTGCCGCCTGCCTTTCGCGTTTCTGCGCAGAGCGCGCCTGGCGCCTGAGTCCTGAGGCGACGTGCCCGGTGCGATGAACCGCTCAGCCGCTAAAATTCATACTGACAATGACAGAGGGTGCCGGAGGCAGAGAAGGAGTGCGTCGATGGCTGCGGATTGGCCTCGCAGCCGTCGCTGTCACGGTACTTGTGTTCGTCGTGCCTCCGCTTATCAGCGTCAATCCCTACAAAAGCCAGATCACGCAGGTTATTTCGCGGTCCCTGGGCAGGCCGGTGCGCCTTTCGTCCGTTCAGGCGCAGATTCTGCCTTGGCCGGGTTTCGAGATCTCTGATTTGAGTGTTGCCGAGGATCCGGCGTACGGCGCCGAGCCCGTGCTCCACGCCAATAAGGTCACCGCTTCTATCCGGCTGCTGGCACTGTTCCGTGGCCGCGTCGAAATTGGCAAGATCAGCGTCGACGAGGCCAGTCTCAACTTGGTGCGAGCTGGCCCAGGCCGTTGGAACCTGGACTCGATCTTTCGCACTGCCGCCGCACAGACTGCTTCAACACCGAGCACTCGCCGAGTGGCGGCGCTCCCCTACCTTGAGGCCACTGACTCCCGCATCAATTTCAAGAACGGCGTGGAAAAACTGCCGTTTTCGCTGGTCAACGCCGACCTCTCGCTGTGGCAGGAGAATCCGGGCGAATGGCGCATCCGGTTGCGCGGCCAGCCCGCCCGCACCGACGTAAGTCTGTACCTCGAGGAGACCGGCGTGGTTCGCATCGAGGCCAGCATCCGGCGCGCCTCGGCGCTTCGCCAAATGCCTCTCCACCTCGACCTCGACTGGCAAGAGGCTCAACTCGGCCAGCTTGCCCGCCTCATTACTGGTTCTGATCCCGGCTGGCGTGGCGATCTGACCGGCGAACTGCACCTCGACGGCACCGCCGATTCGGCGCACATCGCCATAAGGCTCCAGGCCACCGGCGTGCATCGCGCCGAATTTACTCCCGTTGCGCCTCTGGACTTCGACGCTCATTGCGGATTTCTCTACCATTATGCGGCGCGGAGTGTCGAGAACCTGGTCTGCGATTCGCCCCTCGGCAGTGGCCATGTCCATGTCGCCGGGGAGAAGCCGGGCGAAAACTCTCCGCCGCGCTTTTCTGTCGAGCTCGATCGCGTTCCGGTCGCCGCGGGTCTTGATGCGCTGCGAACTCTGCGCAGCGGCCTTGCGCCCGATCTCGAGGCTAAAGGGGCAGTGAGCGGAAGAATCGTCTACGGCGTTCGCACTCCCGCAATGCCCGCGGCCGCCAGGGGTAAGTCGACTGCCGGACCCACCGTGAACTACGCTGCGGACGCCGCCGGCATAGGAGTCGGAGCACTCAGCGGGAGTGTGACCGTAGATGGACTGATCCTGAGCGGCGACAGCCTGCAGAGGCCCATTCAGGTGCCTAAATTTACGCTGGAGCCGGTCCCTATTGTGTCGGCGAACGATTCCATCCCGACCGGGGCAGAGCAGGTGGGACCAGTGAGCTCCGCGCAGGCTATGTCCGGCTTCGTCGCCATTCCTGCAGGGGGAACCATTCCGCTTACCCTCACCTTGCATCTCTCGCTCTCCGGATACCAGATCGGCGTGCGTGGGCAGGTGAGCCTCGCGCGCGCCAGGGAGCTTGCTCGGGCCACTGGCATTCCCGGGACGCAAGCGCTCGCGGCACTCGCCGGCGAACCCATCGCGGTGGACTTGACCGCGGAAGGGCCATGGATGCCGGCTGAGGAGATTCCACTTGGGGGAGCGCTTGCTGCCGGAACTGAGTCGGCGAGCGGCGCTGAGTTTCCTCCTGCTTCCTCCTCGGCTGGCGACAGCGACACGCTGACCGGAACCGTGACGATCCGGAACGCCAACTGGCAAGCCGATTATCTGGCCAACCACGTTGTCGTCAATGATGCCACGCTTCATATCGAGAACGGCGATCTTCGCTGGGATCCTGTCGATTTTACCTACGGCCCGCTGAAGGGCACGGCGAACATGACCCTGCCATCGGCTTGCACGCACGATCAATCTCCACAAACACATTGTGGCGATCAGTTCCAGGTGCGGTTTGCCGATCTGGACTCCTCGGCATTCGAGAGTGCGCTTCTCGGAGCCCGCGAAAAGGCCACCCTGCTCTCAGACCTCATCGATCGCATCCATCCGTCCTCGGCGCCGCCGTGGCCCCGGCTTGAGGGAACTGTGACTGCCGACTCTCTCGTTCTCGGTCCGGTCACACTTCAGGGAGTCGTTGCGAGACTTCGAATCTTGCCCACCGGCGCTGAAATCACAAGCATCGACGCCGCTCTGTTCGGCGGCAATCTGCATCTTGCCGGAACCCTCGACAAGCCTGTCAACAACCGTGAAGAGCCCGACTACTCGCTGGGCGGCGATTTCCAAAAGCTCGATGCCGCTCAGCTCGGCCGCTTGCTGGGTCTGCGCTGGACTGGCGGGGCGCTGAGCGGCAGCGGAAGCGTTGAGCTTGTCGGTTACACTGCCGCCGATTTGGCGGCGTCCGCCAAAGGGGCCCTGCACTTCGAATGCCGCGGAGGAAGCATTGCGAATCTCAAGACGGCCATCCCCCGTGGCGTAATCGAACCTGTGTCGATTCCTGTGGCTCTGGTCCGCTTCGACCGTTGGACTGCCGATGCCGCCGTTGCGGATGGAGAGATCAAGCTCGGCGAAAACCAGGTAATCTCAGGCGCACGCAAACGGTCTGTCGAAGCAACTGTTACCTTCGGCGATCCACCGCGGCTCGACTTCCCTGCGCCCAATCAGGCGCGAGCGGTAAAACGTAAATAATTCCACTTCGATCAAAGAGCAACTGATGGCGCTTCTAATGTCCTGCCTTCAATCGAAAGCGGTCATTTTGCTGGCCGAACCCGTCGACACTTAGCAATCTTCAACTAAGAGCGTCCTTACTCGTTCGCTTCTATCCTTCGTCCGTGCGGATCCTGGACCGGCCGGGTATTCATCTTGAAAAGATCGGCGAATGTGCGCAATTGGCTTCGGCTGATGCTCAGGTCTTGCTCGAAGACAAACCAGCGCACTCCCTCGGTGCACGGTGGGGTCAGCTCTGAACCGAGGTAGGTCCAGTAGCCATGGTCTTCGGGCAAAAGGCCCCCGGCACTCACCATATCCGTCACCTTTGCGGTGGTGCCAGGCTGCGTTGGCAAATGCTCCCAGAGCGTCGCCAGCAGTGCGTTGGGAAAGCCCCTGTCTTGATCGAGGCGAACGGCCACCATCGCCGTCTTGCCGTCGTCCGCGTGAAACGCCAGGTCGACCTCCATATCGCTGAGTTTGCCTTTCACGGGGTACTCGCTGGGGTGATGAAATTCGAGTCCTGAAAGGTGGTAGTGCACCCCGCCCGCGACCATGACGCTGCCGGGCTCCACGTGAGCAACGATTCCGCGCCCCGTGTTTTCAAGGGTCATGGGTCCGGCGATAAAGTGGAATTCCAGCGGTTCAAGCGCTGTGTTCAGGCGTGCCCCACGTATGTCGATGGGTGACTGCTCGCGACCTCTGGAGCAAGCATCGTACGCGGGATCGAGCTTACCCCAGACCAGCGGGCCGGTTTTTCCTTCGTAGGTCCATTTGGCACCGTCTTGAGCGGCGGCGCCGCTTGCGAAGGCAGCCACGATAAAAGCGAGGACAGAAACACGCATGTATTTCTCCGTGCGGAATAGAGCCTCATTGCTCCGGAGAATTTTAATGCATTGGCGCCGCAACCAAAAAAGCCGCGCGATCCGCTAAGGCGGCGAATCCGCTTGTCAAGCAAACGAACTATCAGTATCCCACTCGCCCTCACCTGGCTTTTGCAGCGGCGCCCCATCCTGCCTGCTCGGCCAACTGGGCGGCCTTGCCCGTGCCTTCCCATGTGAATTCCGGCTCAGTGCGCCCGAAGTGGCCGTATGCCGCAGTCTTTTGGTAAATGGGCCGGCGGAGGTTCAAGCCTTCAATGATGGCCTTGGGCGTTAGCGAGAAGTTTTTGCGGATCAGATCGGTGAGCTTCGCCTCGCTCAACTTGCCGGTGCCGAAAGTCTCCACCAGGACGCTTACCGGCTCGGCCACGCCGATGGCATAAGCGAGCTGCACTTCAGCGCGGCTGGCCAGCCCGGCAGCGACAATGTTCTTGGCAATATGACGGGCCATGTAGGCTGCCGACCGATCGACTTTGGTCGGGTCCTTGCCGCTGAAAGCGCCGCCACCATGCCGGCCCATGCCCCCGTATGTGTCCACAATAATCTTGCGTCCGGTCAGGCCCGTGTCGCCCATGGGGCCGCCGATGACGAAGCGGCCGGTGGGGTTTATGTGGTACTTGGTGTGTTCGTCAAGCCACTTCGCGGGCAGAACCGCCTGAATGACATGTTTGAGAACGTCTGCATGCAACTCGTCGTTGCTTACGGCCTCGGAGT
>JASHSG010000352.1 GCA_030040935.1 Acidobacteriaceae bacterium
CATACTGCTCGCGTTTACGCGTGAGGCCGTAGCGGATGACGCTGTGAAGGCTTGAGGTGGTCTGGTTGTCAACGGAGGCGCTCAGGAAGATGTCCTGGTCCTTCTCTGTGGCGTCGTCGGCGACGCCGTAGAAGTCCCAGGCGTTGGGCACGCCCTGGCCCGCGACTGCATAGCGCGCGGTGACGCGAAACTGCGTGGCGCCGTTGAGGGCCCAACCCAGATTAGCGGCGGCGGTGGCGACGTGAAACTCGTCGTTGGGAAGATCGTTTGCGGTTTGCAGCCAACTGAAGGCTCCGAGATAGTCGAGCTTGTTGAGCGCTCCGGCAACTTCAAGCTGCTCGCGCGAGGTGTCAAGATTGCCCGCGCTGCCTTGAAAGAGAAACGAAGGAAAACTGGTTGTGCCGTGAGGCGTGGCGAGACTGACGACACTTGAGTCAGCGCCGGCGCCGTAGAGACTTGCATCAGGCCCGCGATAGACTTCGGCACTGTCGATGGCGGTGGTGGCAAACGGACCAAAGTCGAATTGATTGCCGAGATCGCCTACGTCAACGCCATCGAGGAGTATTTTGTTGTCGTCGGAGTCGCCGCCGCGGACGAAAAGCGAAGTTTGCGCGCCGAGCTGGCCGATTTGAACCACGGAAGCACCGGGCATGAGCCGCAGGACGCTGGTGAGATCGTCGCGAAGAGCAAGGTCGAGCGGGCCGAGCACCGTGGTGGCGGCGCTGGTTTGCGGCTGCGGCGTCGGAGTTCCGGTGGCCGTGACCACGATCGACTCACGCACCCATTCGGGCTCGAGGACGACGTCGCGCTCGATGGAGTCAAACTGGCCGCCGTAAAAGTCAGGAGTTTGCAGCTGGCGGAAGGATTTTGCGGAGACAACGAGAAAGAAACGGCCGGACGCGCCAGTGGTGATTTGGAAGCTTCCATCGGCAGTGGAGACGGCCGAGCCGACAACCTGGCCGTTGGAGACGAGAGAGACCGCCGCGCCGGTAACCTTGGCGCCAGTGGAATCGGTGACGACGCCGCGAATGGAAGCGGCAGGACAAGAGAAAGCGCAGAACGCCAGCAATCCGGCTGCGAACGCGTGAGGCATGGCACTGGACAACAAGCGAGCGGAAATTGCGCGCGGAAATACGGAAATCGGCATGTCAGCTCCTTCGTTCCCCTCGGAACGTGAAAGCGGTTGGGAACGCCGAGGACCGGTCTCCTGACTTGCGCTCGGTTCAGCCGCCTTCCCAAAGCCGAACCAATATGAATTCGACTCCAGTGGCTCCAAGTGGGTTCCGCGAGCAGCGGAAGCACCGGGCTGAAACCCTGATTGCTCCAATGCCTCGATATACGACGGCAGCGGAAACAGGTGCGCTCACAGTTGCGGGGCAGTGGCGGAATTTCACCGCCTTCCCGAGCATCCTGGCGATTGCGATAATGAGTGGCGCTCCGGCGTGGGCCGGAGCAGTGATGACATGGAAACGACTTCCATGACATCAACTTTTATAGCGGGAAAGGCGGCAGGAAGTCAAAAGAGATACCTCGTAGAGTAAAGCGGGATCATTTCCGGGCGTGAGCGGAAGGATGGTGACCCCGGGCTGATTCGAACAGCCGACACGCAGTTTAGGAAACTGCTGCTCTATCCATCTGAGCTACGGGGCCACGTCTTACTTATTTTACGTGGGCTTGCCGCTTCGCGAGCGGAAGCGGATCCTGGACGAATTGCCGGAGGGCACAGGCAAGAAGTCGCCGGTGAGGCTGAGCGACGACTTGACGGCCGACGGAAATGAGGTTTTCAAGAAAGCGTGTGCGCTGGGAGCGGAGGGGATTGTCTCGAAGCTCGCTTCAGCGAAATACACCTGGGGGCGAATGCGCGAAGACAAGCCAGCAAAGGAAGCGGTGCAGGAAGCGGCCAACGCGGGGAAGGTAGCGAAACCTGACATTTCGCAAGCCAAAAGCAGCGCCGCGCCGCATTCCGTGGACCGAAAAAGAGGCACAACCGCGATGAAGAACCGGGCAATCACGCATCCTGACAAGGTGCTCGATGCTGAAAGCGGCATGACGAAGCGGGAACTGGCTGAGTATTACGAGGCGGTAGCCGAACATCTGCTGCCGCACATCGCAGACCGTCCGCTAAGCGTGGTGCGATGTCCGGACGGCACGAGCAAGCCCTGTTTCTTCCAGAAGCATGTTGGGTTTGGGCTGCCTGATGGTGTGAAGAGTGTATCGGTCAGAAGCCGGAAGACTCAGAAGAGAGAGGACTATCTCACTGTCGATTCCATAGAGGGATTGGCTGGACTGGCGCAGATGGATGTGATCGAAATCCATCCGTGGGGCTCGCGTAATGGATCGCTCGAGCATCCGGATCGGATCGTTTTCGACCTCGATCTCGACGCGGCGATCGATTGGAAGACGCTGGCAGAGACGGCGAAGGAATTCAAGCGCAGGCTAGCGAAGATGGACCTGGAGAGTTTTGTGAAGAGCACGGGTGGGAAAGGGCTGCACGTCGTGGTTCCCATTCGGCCGGATCACGAATGGCCAGTGATCAAGGAATTCGCGCATAACCTTGCGCTCAATCTGGAGCAAGAGAATCCCGAACTTTACGTTACGAAGATGACGAAGGCGACGCGCAAGAACCGCATCTATCTCGACTATCTTCGCAACGATCGCGAGGCAACGTCGGTGGCTCCGTATTCGCCGCGGGCGCGGAGCGGAACTCCGGTGGCCATGCCGCTACGGTGGAGCGAGCTGAGCGCGGCGAAGGCGCCGGCATTTCATGTCATGGATTTCAAAAAATGGCGGCAGCGGCTGCGGCATGATCCGTGGGCGGAGATGCTGAAAGTCAAGCAGAAGCTTCCCGCGGCGGCGACCGAATGATGCGCTGCGGAGTGCCGAAGGCTCGAACTGCAGGAACGGCGGTTATCGATCTTTGTTTGCGCGCACCATATCGAGAAAGAGACTCTGCACGCGCGTGTCGGCTGTCATCTCGGGATGGAACGTGCATGCTAGCAATTGGCCCTGGCGCACCAGAGTCGGGAATCCGTCACGACGGGCGAGCACCTCGACCTCCTCGCCGACCCGGGTGATGCGCGGCGAGCGGATGAAGACCATCTCCAGCGGCCCTCCAGGAACGCAGGTGGGAAGCGTGAGAATCGTCGAATCGATCTGGCGGCCGTAGGCGTTGCGTTCGACTGTGGCGTCGAGCACTCCGAGGCTGCGCTGTACCGGATTTTTCACCTCGCGAGCCAGGAGAATGCAGCCGGCGCAGGTTCCAAAAACCGGCTTCGTTGAGACGAATTCTTCCAATGCCTCGAAGAACCGATCCTTTTCGAGAGATTTGAGCATGGTGGTCGATTCGCCGCCCGGCATCACGAGGCCATCGAGCGCGGCCAGCTCTTCTGCTTTGCGCACCAATACCGTCTGGGCCCCGCTGGTCTTGAAGGCGCGCGCGTGGGCGTCGTAGTCGCCTTGCAGCGCGAGCACGCCGATGGTAAGAGGTTTGGTTTCTGCGGCGCTTTTTGGTGCCGGCCGGGCTGCATGAATGGCCATGAATTCCTTTCTTTATATGATAGCGGCGGTGAATCAAACGATGCAGCGTTGAGCCGGGTAGATGCGCGCCATCGAAGACCTGTATGCTCACTCCATGACGGAAAGCGCGCACTCGAAAACCGGCAATGAGCTCGAACATGCGGCCTCGTCGTATCTGAGGTCGGCGCGGCATCAGCCGGTGCGCTGGCACGCGTGGGGCGAAGAGGCGTTCGCGCGGGCGCAGGCTGAAGACAAGCCCATCCTGCTCGATATTGGCGCGGTGTGGTGCCACTGGTGCCATGTGATGGATCGCGAATCGTACGAGGATGCGGAGATTGCCGCGCTCATTAACGAACACTTTGTGGCCGTTAAGGTGGATCGCGATGAGCGGCCCGACGTGGATACGCGCTACCAGGCGGCGATTTCGGCAATCAGCGGGCAAGGCGGTTGGCCACTGACGGCGTTTCTGACGCCAGATGGACGGCCGTACTTCGGAGGCACGTATATTCCGCGCGACGACCGCTACGGGCGGCCGGGGATAGGGCGTGTGCTGCTGGCCATGGCGCAGGTCTGGCGCGAGCGCCGCGACGACGCGCTGGAGACCGCGGGCAGCGTGATGGCAGCCATCGAGCACAACGAAAGCTTCTCGGGGCGCGGCGGTTTTTCCCTGGTTCTGGTTGATAAGATCGCTGACGCGATGATTGCCCAATTCGATCCGCACAACGGCGGCTTTGGCTCACAGCCCAAGTTTCCTCATCCGGCGGCGCTCGATCTGCTGCTGGAAGTGGGCGCGAATCGGGGAAATGACCGAGCGCGCGAGGCGTTCGCGAAAACGCTCGAAAAGATGGCGCGCGGAGGAGTTTACGACCAGCTGGCCGGGGGGTTCCATCGCTACAGCGTGGATGAACGCTGGGTGGTTCCGCACTTCGAGAAGATGATCTATGACAACACGGAGTTGTTGCGCAACTACGTCCACGGCTACCAGAGTTTTGTGCGAGAGGATTTTCTGGCAGTTGCGCGAGAGATCATTGCGTGGCTCGACGCGACGATGACCGATCGCGAGCGCGGTGGTTTTTATGGATCGCAGGATGCGGACGTGGGACTGGACGACGATGGCGACTACTTTACATGGACGCTGGATGAGGCGCGCGCGGTGCTGGGCGGGGAGGAGCTGGAGTTTGCGGCGAAGTATTGGGACATTGGCGAACTGGGAGACATGCACCATAATCCGGCGAAGAACGTGCTGCACGTGAATCAGACGCTCGCCGAGATAGCGGCACAAACGGGCGCGAGCGAAGAAGAGTTGCGCAAACTGCGGAACTCAGCTGGGGCCAAATTGCTGACGGCGCGGGCGAAGCGGACTGCGCCGTATATCGATCGCACGCTGTATACGAGCTGGAACGCGATGGCGGTGACGGCCTATCTTGAAGCGGCAGCCGCATTGCGGGACGACAGTGTGCGGAAATTCGCGCTGCTCACGCTCGAGCGGATTCTGGACGAAGCGTGGGGTGGGCGGACGGGGCTGAAGCATGTGATCGCTTACCCGGACGGGTTATCACCGCGGGAGAGCGCTCCGGGAACGCTGGACGATTATGCGTTCACCGTAAACGCGTGCATGGACGGTTGGCTGGCGAGCGGCGAAATGAAGTTTTACCGCGCGGCGATGAAGCTGGCCGACGCGATGATCGAACAATTTCATGACGCCTCCTCGGGAGGGTTCTTCGATACGTCGGCGCCGATCAATGATGAGCCGGCGGAGATGCCGCTGGGCGCGCTGACGGCAAGGCGCAAACCGCTGCAGGATGCGCCCACTCCAGCCGGCAATTCCGTGGCTGCGACTGCGCTGTTGCGGCTTGCAGAGCTGAGCGGGCGCGAAGATCTTCGCCAGATCGCGGAAGGAACGCTGGCCAACTTCGCAGGGATAGTGGAGCATTTCGGGCTTTATGCGGGAAGTTACGGCTTGGCCGCGGAACGCATGCTTCTCGACTCGATGCAGGTGGTGATTGTTGGCTCGGGCCCCGAAGCAGACCGCATGGAGGCGACGGCGATGGCCGGGTTTGCGGTGAACAAAACCGTGATGCGGCTTGATCGGTCGCAACTCAAGACCGGCGCCGTTCCGGAGGCGTTGGAAGAGACGATCCTGCAGGTTCCAATTCCGGCCGGGGCGAAGGCCTGGGCGCTGGTTTGCCGGGGACGAACGTGCCTGCCGCCGGTGACGGACGCCGACGCGCTGCTGAAGGCAATGGCTGCGCCGGCGGGTTAGCCAGCCAGCAGCATTTTTCAGGCGGGCCTACGGCCGGTGCGCCGGCGGGAGCAGCAAGGCGCCGCAAAGTAAAAGAACGCCTGAAGCGGTGATCATCTCATTGCCGATGAACCAGCCCATGAGCGAAACCCACATGGGAATCTGGGCCAGGAGCGAGAGCGAGCAAAGCAGCACAAGCGCCCTGCGAATGCGCGTTCGCGTGAATGCGGCGATGAGCGAGATGAATGCGATCGTGATCCAGGCGATTCCGATGATCAGAAAGACCGACCGCATGGCGTTGGCCATCATCGCGTCCAGGTTTGAGGATGCGAGGGCGGCGGAGACGCGCGGATAACCCGCAGACAGGTGGAGGGCGGCGGCAATGATCACATTGAGCGATCCCAACGCGACCATAGCCTGTGCGACGACCTGGCGTTTGCTCATGAGAGTATTCCCCGGTTAGGCGTTGCTGGGAATAACAACCTAGAAAGGATACGGCAGGAGACCTGCCGACAAGGTGCATAGAGAGCCAGGCGGGGTCGTCCTACCCCACCCAAGTACGGATAGGGTGGGGCACCGATTTTCTGCGCTGAGTGAGGATACCGAATGGCAAATGCAGGTCCTTCGACTCGTCCCGCCTGAGGCGGGACTTCGCTCAGGATGACATCGTGGCGGTGTTGCCGGACGGATTACTGCGCGGAGGCGGCCTGCGGGGGCGGGAAGTAAGGCATGGACGGGACTTTGCCAGGCGCGAGCGGGGCGAGGGGACAGGTGGCGGTGCGAGGGATGAAGATGTAGTCGCCGTTGTCGGACTGGCCGGTGATGAAGCGGCCCTCGACGAGATAGGAGCCGGGGCCGGGATCGAGGGTGTTGTTGGGTTCAATCGAGAGCGTGAGCGGGTGATCGGGCGCGGCGATTTTGACGGCGAGCTCGGAGCCGTTTGCGACCACAGAATATGGATAGGCGCGCGCGATGTCGGGTCCACAGCCGAGGATTGCGGACTCGGGGAAGAACTCGATGCTGAAGCCGCCGGCCGATGCGTATACGCCATTCATGCGCAGGCCAGCTGGGGTGGGCGGGCCGGAGTCGCCATCGTTAAACATGCTGACGAGAAGATTCTTCTCGGCGCCGACGACGCCGGGTGAATTGGATTTGGTGAGCGTGGGCCTGGCACAGGTGCGGGTGACGCGCTCAAATTTGTAGGTCGTCGTATTCCTGCCGCTGGGGTCCATGCCCTGCTTTACGCCGAGGGGAATGCGGCCGTCGACGGTGACGGGCGAGGGGCCGGTGAAGCTGTCGCCGTTGTAAGCGAGAACGATGTTTGCAGGCGTGCTGGCGATCGAAAGAATGGCGCGATTGTTTTGGAACGCGATGGTGTAGGCGTGCGAGTCGGGAATCATATCCTGGCAACTCAAGGCGACTGAGGCTTCGCTGAACTCGAGGCGCCAGCCGGACCCGGCGAAGACGCCGGCGAACTGGGGGCCGGTGACTTCTTTGCCGACCTGGCCGGGATCGAGCGAGCTGAGAATGCCGTTGACATTGGGCATGAGCGAGCCCATGAGCGCATTGCCGGTGCACGTGGCCATGACGCGGCCGGAGGTGACGCAGCGGCGCATTTCGCGCGACTGCGGATCCATGTTCATTTCTTTTTGCTGCGCTTCAAATCTTTGGCGTAGTTGATCGATGGCTTGTTGCGCGGCGGGTTGCTCGGCTTTTTCGCGCGCTTCAGTGGCGGCAACGGCCTGCTGATGAATTTGCGCCTGCGCCTGTTTGGCCTGGGCTACAACTTTGTCGTACTCGGCGGGGAAGGTGGGAGCGAAGAGCGCGCGGATCATCTGGTTGCGGAAGACAAGAGAGAACTTGAGCTGCTGCATGGGGCCCGGCGCGTTGTATTTCGCCGGATTCGACCTCTGCATGTTGTAGAGAGCGGTGTTGTAAGTGGTGCGCAGGTTCACTTCGTCGGGCGTGAGGCCCTGCGGACCGCGCATGAACTGGCGCGGGCCCGCCATGTCGAGGATCATCTGCATGAGCCAGGTGAAGGCAGCCATCTGGCGCGCGGCAGTTTCGTCGGGGTCGGCTGTTTTCATGCCGGTCATGACGGCGTCGACGGAAGGGAACTCGGCCAGATAGCGAGGATTGGTGGTCTGTGCGAAGAGCGCCGGCCCGGAGAGTGCGGGTGTGAGGAGTACGCCGATGAGAATGACGGATAAGAGGGTGCGCGTGGACATGGCGATCTCCTTTTCGGATCGAGGCAGACAAGGATTTCCGTGCGCGAGGGGGAGTGGCCGGGAGACGCAGTGATTATTGCATGGGATGCCTCGGAAAATCTCCCATAGAACCCAGGGTCTGCTTGGGAAAACATCCCTCAGAAGCTTAAGCCGTTGAATCGTGTGCCTCTGGGACGGCACGCGACCGACGCATCGCGTCGGTTCGGCGGCAGTGCTCCTTCAAAACGAGCCCAGAGCAGATCCTTCCGTCAACACGGGCTCCACGGACGAAGACCTGTCGATCGGCACCCCGGCCGGATGGGGCGCCGATGCAACGTTGGTGAGTGAGAATTGCGTTCCTCGAATCATTCGCCGGTAAAGGGATTGGTTTCCTGCGGCTTGATGGTGGTGGGGTCCGGAGGCGGCTCGTGAGATTGCTCATGCTCTTCGGCCTCCAACTGCGCGGCGTCTGATGCGCCCTGAGGGCGGAAGACGCGGTAGGGATCGCCGGGAAGCATGTGGTGTTGTTCGAGAGCCAGGCGAACGCGGCGCTGAAACTCGCGCATGGGCCCGTACTGCTGTGTGGCCCTGGTCTTGAAGACAACAGGGAAGATGACCTGCGAGCCTTTCACGGCATCGACACCGAGGACCTGGGGATCGGCGAGAAAGACGCTCTTGAACTCGTCGCT
>JASHSG010000353.1 GCA_030040935.1 Acidobacteriaceae bacterium
TCGCGTGCAGAATTGACGATGAATAATCGCCAGGCAATAAACTGATCACTGAGAACCGATCACTGACAAATGTTATGAAGACTCTTCTTCGAACGCTGCTCTGGCTGTCTCTTATCGTCTGGCTGGGCTCTGAGGTCTTTTTCCCAATTGTTGCGGCGGTCACTTTCAACACTCTCCAGCCGGATACTCACACCGCGGGAACAATTGTCGGCCAGTTGATTCGCATTCTGCACGGGATGGGGCTGGTTTCGGGCCTGGTGGCGCTGGCGGTTTTGGCGCTGGCTCCGGCATGGGAAATCTACAAGCCACGAGCGGTGCTTGCGCCGATGGCCCTGGTGGTGCTGATGATTGCCCTGACCGTTTACTCGCAGTACGGGATCATTCCGGCGATGGATCGCGACCTGGCCGCGGCTGGAGGCTCGATTGATGCGGCAAATGCTGCCGATGCGACGACGGCGCACTTTAACCGCCTGCACAATCGGAGCGAGCATGCGGAAGAGGCGATTCTTCTGCTGGGGCTGGCGACCGTGGTGCTGATGGCGAGGGCGGAAAGCACCCGGGATTGAAACTCGAACCACGGACGGCGGGTTGCGTCGGTGTCGGCGGCGCCGGCCAGCCTGAAGCTTGCGCGGCGCGAGAATGTGAAAACTGCAGAAGGAAAGCGCGCTGCGCAGCGGCGACGACGCCGCGACGGGCAAGTGCATCCTGTATCATCGGAGAGGCCTGAACGCGCAACACTTGCCGAAAAAGGGCCACAATGGAACGAAGATGAAGACGGGCATTATCGGCCTGCCGCAGGTGGGCAAGACTTCGCTGTTCAAAATTCTGACCAAAGCCAAGATTGATGAGCATGGGCGCGCGAATCCGCGCGAAGCGCATCTCGGTGTGGCGCGCGTGCCCGACGAGCGGCTGGAAAAGCTGTCGGCGCTCTATTCGCCCAAGAAAACAACGTTTGCGTCGGTGGAATTTGTCGATGTTGCTGCCGTTGGGCAGGAAGCGCTGAAAGAGACTGCCTATCTGACGAACCTGCGCAACGTTGATGCGCTGATTCACGTGCTGCGGGCGTTCGAGAACGACGCGGTTCCGCATGAAGGGCCGATCGATCCGCTACGCGACGCGAAGAACGTGGAGTTCGATTTGATGGTCAGCGACCTGGGCCAGGTGGAAAAGCGCATGGAGCGCGTGGAGAAGGATATGAAAAAAGGCCGCACCGGCGAGTTGGAACGGGAACAGGCGCTGCTGGTGCGGTCGAAAGAGATGCTGGAAAAGGAGATTCCGCTGCGTGCGATGGAGATGACGGCGGAGGAGAAAAAGCTCATTCGCGGGTTTATGTTTTTGTCGCAGAAGCCTATTTTGTATGCGATTAATGTGAGCGAGAGCGCGACACTGGGGGCGGATCTGGCGTCGGCAGTGAGCCGCCACAGCCTGGACGCAATTGCAGGCCGGCCTAACGCGGGCGCAATGGCGATCTGCGGCAAGGTGGAGGCGGAGCTGGCGGAGATGGACGACGCCGAGGCTGAGGACTTTCTGGAGAGCTACGGGCTGAAGGAGAGCGGCCTGGTGCGGCTGATCAGAAAAAGTTACGAGCTGCTGGGGCTGATCAGCTTTTTTACGGCCGGTGAGGATGAGTGCCGAGCGTGGACGGTGCCAGCAGGATCGAAGGCACCGCAGGCGGCGGGGGCGATTCATTCCGACCTGGAGCATCATTTCATTCGCGCGGAAACGATTCGGTGGGATCAATTGCTGGAGGCGGGATCGGAAGCGGCGGCGCGCGCGCGAGGGACGCTGCGCCTGGAAGGCAAAGAATACGTGGTGCAGGATGGCGATGTGCTGCACATACGGCATTCGGGGTGATTAGGCAGGGACCGAGGTACCAAGGGAACGAGGGACCGAGAAAACATCAGCCCGAGGAAAACGGCGGAGCTAGTTGCGGGAGCGGGGTGGGTAAAAGCAGCAGGCAACGATGCTGACGACTTCACTGATTCTCGGGATGATTGCTGCGCTGGCCGATGTTGCCGGCGGACTGGTGCTGGTGCGCGCACGCGGCGTGGAGCGCTATCTGCGCTATTTTGTGGCGCTGGGAGCGGGTTTCCTAATGGCCACGGCCGTGCTGGAGATGACGCCGGAGAGTTTGCGGCTGAATGCTCCGGCGGCGCCGGCGCTCATCATGGCTGGATACTGCGCGATGCACCTGCTTGAACACACCATCAACGCTCACTTTCATTTTGGCGAGGAGACGCACGCGCATGAGTTTGCTGCGGCCCACAAGGGCTACTCGGTGCTGGGCGGACTGAGCGTGCATGCGTTGTTCGATGGCGTGGCCATCGGATCGGGGTTCGCGCTGTCGAATTGGCTGGGCTGGCTGATTTTTCTTGCGATTCTGCTGCACAAGACGCCGGAAGGGTTCACGATGGCGAGTGTGATGATGGCCAGCGGGCAGAGCCGGAGGGCGGCTTTTTGGTCCGCAGTGGCCCTGGCTGCCGCAACTCTTGTCGGGGTTCTGGTGATTCAGCTTGTGCCCAGCTGGGTCCCGATCGGGTTGCCAGTTTCCGCGGGGGTCGCACTTTATGTGGCTGCAACCGACCTCGTGCCCGAGGTCAATCGCGAGCCGGGCATTCGCATGGCGCTGGTGTTCTTTGCGGGGGTGACGGGATTCCTGCTGCTGCGCATGCTGCTGCCGCA
>JASHSG010000354.1 GCA_030040935.1 Acidobacteriaceae bacterium
TGCGGGCTTCGACGACGCCGTCGGAAAGCAAAGTGAGCGTGCCGCCGGCATCGAGCCGAATCGTCGTCTCGCTGTATTGCGATTCAGACGCAATTCCAAGCGGCAGGCCCGAATCGAGTGCGATCTCGCGGCCCGCGCAATAGGGCGCAAGGTGACCGGCATTGGCGAGGGTCACGGCTCCGTTTTGGCTGACGTCAGCGCACAAGCAGGTGGCAAAGCCGCCGAGGCGGTTTTCGCGCAGCACGCGATTCAGATGGGCGAGGAGATCGGAGGGCGAATCGGAGTCGCGGGCAGAAGCAGCGCCAAGGATCAGAGTCGCGGCCATCGCCGCCGCTGCGCCTTTGCCGCTCACGTCGCCCACCAGAACCCGCTGGCGGCTGCCGGGAAGGACGCGGCAAAGATAAAAGTCACCGCCCACGTTTCGGACAGGACGAAAGGCGACGTCGATCCGGATGCCGGGAGCAGTTTCGAAGGTAGACGGTGCCAGCATGCGCTGGATCTCCCCGGCCGCCTGCATTTCACCGGCGAGCATGGCACGCTCGTGTGCGGATTGCTGCTGTTCCCGGGACAGCAGAGCGAGAAGGGCCACAACCACGCAGAGGGTCGCGACCGCCTCTATGTCTGCCATGGGAATTCCCCACCGTGCTTCCAGATCGGGGATCCCCGGAATTTGCGTGCCGGTAAAGCGCAAGGCGAAAAAAGCCATCATCGTCGCGCCCCAAACCATGCAAAGCGCCGCGAGCGGCTTCATCCTCAAGGTGAGGTCCTTCCAGTGCAGGACGGCAATAAACGGCGCTGTGCATTCAAGAATCGAAATCGGCGCGCTCGCTCTTGCGATCTGGCTCGAACGGAGTGCATCGAGCCAGAGCGCCTGCGGCGCGGGGAAAAGAGGGATCGCAAAAGTAACGGAGTACGCCAAAGTCGCCAGCCCCATCAGAATCCAGAAGAGCCAGGGCACGCGCATGCCCGCGACCGCAAAGAAGAAGAGAGTACGCGTAACGTTGTTGACGGCAGCAAAGACCGACCATACCGCAAAGTACACGGTTGCGGAATAGGCGAGAAAGGCCGCCGCGCAGAAGTAGTCGAGATAAATTGGCGCCAGGGACAGGCACGCCAGCGAAAGAAGGAAAAGCTCGCGGCGGCTGCGGTCATTCGTCCACAAACCCAGGAGGATGAGTCCGAGTATGCCGATGATGCTGAAGCAAACCGTGGGTACGAGGCGGACACGAACCTGATTGAATGCGAGCGCGTCGCGCCGATCGCGCAGAAGTGGATCGTCTGCGGCCAGAATCTGAAGGGACGGCAAAGTTCCGACTGGAACCGAAGAAGCGATTCGGCGCGTGATGCGCAATGCAAAGGTGGAGGGCTCCGTGGCGCCGGCAGGCAGCGGCCAATTGCGCACGGCATTCATGGTGAATGCGCCGCTTTGCACATTGCCTGCCGTGCCGATCAGCCGGCCGTCGGCAAAGATTTGATATGCGGCATAAAGCGTGATCTGCAGGGCAGGCTGATCGGCCAGCCGGAGAGACGGGAGATCTGCGTGGCAGCGGACCCAGATTCTCGGTTCGGAAGGGTTCAACTTCCATTGTGCGTAGGGCTGCCAATCGGATTCGTCGAGGTTCGGCGCGGACCATGCGGGATTGTCGCCGGCGCGCCACACGCACTGCTGCGGCGAGATGGTGACTGGAGATTGCGCAGCGAGCACTGCCGGCGCGGGGAGCAACATCAAACCCGCCGCGCGGAGGACTCTACGCATGGAGAACCTCCGCGGGAGCGAAAGCGAGCGTGAGCACGGTGATGTCATCCTGCTGGCCGAAGGCCCGCGCGGCAGCGGCGATTTGCTCGGCGGATTGAGTAGAGATGGCGCCTGTTCGGTCGAAGCCGAAGAGCTCGCCCGTCTTGTTGCGAGCTTCGACAACTCCGTCGGAGAGCAAGACGAGGGATTGGCCGGCGCCTGGCTTCACTGAAACCTCCTCAAACGCGACGTCCTCAGTGACGCCGAGCGGCAGCGACGGCGGCACGGTCATCTCTACGCCATTGATATAGGGCGCCAGGTGGCCTGCATTGGCGACGGTACAGAGGCCGCCGCGGTCCAAATGAATGCAGCACGCGGTGGTAAATCCAGCTTCACTCCTGGTAAGGAGCGCCCGGTTCAGGTTCCTGAGCACTTCAGCGGGGCGCTCAGAATCCTCGCGGCGCAATACGCCGAGAATCATGGCCACGCGCATGGCCGCGATCAGGCCTTTGCCGCTGACATCGCCGATGATGGCGAGCAGCGCCCCGTCGGCTCCTGGCCAGACGAGAAAAAAGTCTCCGCCGACCTCGTTGGCCGGGTAGTACACGCTTTCAACTTTGAAGCCGGGCGTGGATTGCGAGGAGCGGGCGAGCAGCAACTGCTGCGTGCCTCGGGCGGCCTCAAGCTCGGCCGCGGCGTGGGCGCGTTCGCGCGCAATGCCCACCGTGCGCAGCGCCAGGAAAACGAGCAGGGTGACGTAAAAGACAAAGAATCCGATGTCAGCAGCGGTGAAGGAATAAGTTCCAACAGCGAGGGAGAATAGCGGCCACTCGTGGCCAACCAGGTGGATGAAGAAGACGAGCCCTCGAATGAACGCATACCATTGCGCTCCGCTATAGACAACGATGGCCGGAAGCAAGATCCGCGCTTCGTGATTTCGCTCGGTCCAGCCGCGGATCAGCAGCACCAGCAGCACGGTATCGACCGTGAGGCTGGCGGAATAATTGGCGAAGAAGCCCAGGTGAATGCCGTTGCCAATGCCCGAGATGGTGGCCAGGGGCGCGAATGCGGCAAAAAAGGATGCGATCTCAAGAGCGAGAAGCGTGGGTGAGCGTTTGCGGCCAAGCACCAGCCTGACAAATTCGATGAGGGCCACGTTGCCCGTACCGAAGGCGAGTCCGAGGGCCGCATCACTCGCAAAGTTATAGGTCGACAGATCCTCCAGCAGCCACACGGCGTTGTAGCCGGCGGCGGCGAAGGAATAAACCGCAATCGCCAGATACTCGCGCCGGCTTCGCAAAGCAGGATAAAGGCTCAAAGCCACAATGCCGGTCAGCAGGCTGAGTAAAAGCAGCACCCAATCGTCGAGCGTTTCGTGAGCGTTGGCGTAGCTTCGTTCACGAGGAGCGCTCTCGCTGCCGATCAGGTAAACTCTCGCGTCCGTGCCAATGGGCATCAGGGTTCTGGCGGGGTTGAACCCGCAGCGTATGGCGAGGACTATATCGCCGCTCGGGCTGAGGCTCGCCTGCGGAATCGCATAAAGCGCGATGGTCCGCTGGTAGCGGGAAGGCAAGGTGTAAAGATCGCCGGCCGAGCCGATGCGCGTGCCGTTCGCATAGACTTCATAGCTGCCGCGCATGTGATCCAGGCCCACCATCACGCCTGTAGAGCCGGGCCGAAGATGAACATGAGCGCGATACCAGGCGTATCGACTCGAGCCAATATCCAGATCCTGGATGGGACGGTTTTGATCGAGGATCATCCAGCCGCTGTCGTCGTAATCGGGTAATGCATATGCCGGAGCGTCGCCGCCGTTAAAGAGCCAGAGAGGACCGAGGACGATCCGGTGCCCAAACTGTGTGGCGTCGATGTTGCGTGGATTAGAGCCGAAATCGGAAGTGCGACCCGCTCCGGTTGCCGCTGGAGGACAAAGGCAGGCCCCAAAAAGAATCGGAATCCACAACGCAGGGAAGTGGCGTTGTCTGGACATTGCACCAACTATAGCGCAGCGATGCGCAAGGAACCGATGTTTTTGCTCAGGGCGCACTGCGCGTGAAGGGGTTTTTCTGCGCTCGCTGTGTCAGTCGAGCAGCGAATCGCGCGCCCGGTCGGCTCGAATACAATCCGCTTCATGCATCCTGCAGGTTTTGCGGCGGCGATCGATTGGCAGATGATCAATTGGCGCTGGGTGTGGCTCGTGGTGGCGGCGTTCCTGGCCGGCGTGCTGAATGCCGTTGCGGGCGGAGGCTCGTTCCTGTCGTTTCCGGCTCTTCTGGGCACGGGAATTTTGCCGGTGCAGGCGAACGCTACAAACACCGTGGCCATCTGGCAGGGACAGGTGACGTCGATTGCCGCGTATTGGCCGGATGTTCTCAACAATCTGCGCTCGTCGATGCTGATGGGGTGGGCCGGATTGATTGGCGGCACGGCGGGCGCCGTAGTTCTGTTGAACACGCCGCAGACGACATTTCTGCACTTGGTGCCATGGCTGCTCTTGCTGGCCGCCGGAATCTTTGCCGTCAGCGGGCCGGTTTCGCGCTGGCTCGAGAAGCTGAAGCGCGCACGGCAAGAGCATTCCGCGCCGCGACAGGGAAATCCCTCGAAGTCCCGGCACATCGCGCTGTTTCTTTCCGCCATCGTGGTCAGTTTTTATGTCGGCTACTTCGGCGCTGGCGCGGGTTTTGTGTTTATGACGCTCCTCGGGCTTTACGGCTATGAAGACATTCACACCATCAACGCGCTGAAGGTCGTGGCCAACACGCTGGCCAACGGGATTGCGTTTGCGATTTTCATCGTTGAGGGTCAGGTGGTCTGGCGCTTCTGCCTGGCGGCGATGATTGCCGCGGCCATCGGTGGATACGTCTCGGCAAGCATGGCCAGGCGCGTTCCGCAGCCGGTGCTGCGCGCGCTGGTGGTCATCATCGGGCTGGGGATGGCGGCGTGGTTCTTTGCCAGACAGTGATGTTGAGTCGGGCTTCAGGTGCCGTTGTCAGCCGCCCAGCGGCAAAAACGTTCTTCGCGCGGGCTCGTTCAAGAGGAACCTGGCTGGCTGCCTCACGCTGCCGGCCACAACCCTGGCCCCTGAAACCTGATGCCGAGCCCCTGTAAACTGAAGTCATGAGCCACGAGGGCATCCGCGTTGCGACCAAACAGGAGCAGGCAAACCAGGAGGCTCGCAACCAGCCGCTGGCGAAGATCGCCGTCACGCCGGAAAAAGTGCGCGTGCTGATGACCGAAGGCAAGGGCCTCGAGATCGACTGGGCCGACGGGCACAAAAGCGCGTGGAGTTTTGCGTGGCTTCGCGAAGCCTGCCCCTGCGCTACCTGCGTGGACGAGCGCGCGCAGCAAGGCCGCGAGCCCGGCCAGCCGAGGCCAAAACCTGCGGCTCTGCTGCCCATGTACGCTCCCCCGCCCAAGCCGGCCAGCGCGCATGCCGTCGGCCGCTATGCCATTCAGTTCAACTGGGCTGACGGCCACTCCGGCGGAATCTATTCGTGGGAGTATCTCCGCCGTGTTTGCCAGTGCCAGGAGTGCCGGTTCAGCCGCGATGAGGCGGCGGGCACGCCGAACTAAAAAGACAGTGGTCACTGACCACTGACCACTATTCCTCTCTTCTACAATCACCCCATGAAGATTGGATTTCTTGGCTTGGGCAAGATGGGTGCGCCGATGGCGCGGCACTTGATCGCCGCGGGGCACGAGTTGCGGGTGTGGAACCGCACCGAGGGCAAAACGGAGCCGCTCTTGCGCGAGGGCGCGATTGCCGCGGCTACGCCTGCGGAAGCCGAGCTGGGCGCAGACGCCGTGATCACCATGCTCTTTGACGATGCGGCAAACGAAGAGGTCATCTTCGGCGCCAACGGCCTGATGGACGCGCTTTCGCCCGGAGCGCTGCATATCGCATGCTCGACCATCAGCGTTGCATTGAGCGAGCGCCTGACTCGGGAGCACGAACGCCGAAGGCATGAATTTGTTGCCGCGCCGGTCTTTGGCCGTCCCACCGTCGCCGAGGAGGGCCGATTGTGGGTTGTCGCGGCCGGCGCGCAGCAGGCTGTCGCCAAAGCGCGTCCGTTACTGGACGCTTTTTCGCGCGGCATCTCGGTTGTGGGCGGCGAACCGCGCCAGGCCCACGCCGTCAAGCTGGGCGGCAATTTCATGATCAGCGCAATGCTTTATTCGCTCAGTGAGGCCTTCGTTTACGCCCAGGGGCAGGGAATCGATCCCGCGTCATTCTTTGAGGCGATCAACAGCGCCCTGTTTCAGTCGCCGTTGTATGCGGCCTACAGCAAAGTGATGCTGCATCCGCCGGAAATAGCGGGAGCCTCGGTTCTGCTGGGCGAAAAAGATACGCGCCTGTTGCGCGAGGCTGCCGCGAGCCGCGGAACGCGCCTGCAGTTGGCCGACACGCTGGCGGAGATGTATGCGCGGGCCAAGGCCGCGGGCATGGGCAGCGACGACTGGGCCGTGGGCTTGTACCGTATGTCACAGCAAGGGAGCAAAACGCGCTCGTAAGATGTGGAGCAAATGAAGCTGCGAGGCAAAATCGTCTTCATTACCGGGGCTAGCGCCGGCATCGGCGCCGCGACGGCAATGGCTTTCGCGGCCGAGGGCGCTCGTCTCCTGCTCGCTGCTCGACGCGCCGGAAAACTCGCCGAGATCGCCTCCAGGGCCTTGTCTCAGGGCGCCGAGGCCGCGCATTCGATTGACCTCGATGTTCGGAGCCGTTACGCCGTGCAGCGCGCCATCGATGATCTTCCCCCTCAATGGGCGGAGATTGACGTCCTGGTGAA
The DNA here is from genome assembly GCA_030040935.1 of Acidobacteriaceae bacterium. Taxonomy (GTDB): domain Bacteria; phylum Acidobacteriota; class Terriglobia; order Terriglobales; family Acidobacteriaceae; genus Telmatobacter. Next base: position 6,526 of record JASHSG010000354.1, read on the forward strand.
CAACGCCGGCCTGAGCCGCGGAATGGAGAAGCTCTATACCGGCAGAATCGAAGACTGGGAAGAGATGATCGACACCAACATCAAGGGGATGCTTTACGTGGCGCGCGCCGTGGTCCCCGGAATGGTGGTGCGCGGCCGCGGCCATGTAGTCACCATCGGCTCCATGGCTGGAGAGATCGTTTATCCCAATGGCGCCGTCTATTGCGGCACCAAAGCCGCTGCGCGAGCCATTAACGACGGCCTGCGCGAAGACGTGCTGGGTACGCCGGTGCGCGTTTCAAGCATAGACCCCGGCCTGGTCGAGACCGACTTCAGCCTGGTTCGCTTTCACGGCGATGCCGGGCGCGCCGCCAGGGTTTACAAAGGCATCACGCCGCTTACTGCCGAAGATATTGCAGATGTGATTCTGTGGACCGTCACCAGGCCGGCGCACGTGAACATCGCGCGCGTCTCTCTCACCTCGGTGCACCAGGCAAACACGCTGCTCATTCACCGCGAGCAATAGCCCGAGCGCCCACTTCATCGCGGGCATTTCACCAAGCAGGGAGGGCTAGCCGATGGCCTGAATCCGCGCCTCGACCTGTGCCAGTGCAGCCTCCAGCGCGGCGCGGCGTCCGGCATTCGACGTCCTCTGCGAAAGGATATTCTCCCGTTGCAGATTCAGATCCTGCAACTGCCGTTCGCGAGCGGCGCGCTGCAGCTCGGCCTCGCGCCGCGCCTCTTCGCTCACGTGGCCGTTGCTGGTATTCGCAACAGGACTTTCCAACGCCTTTGCCATCTGCTCCTCCACCGATTTACTTTCCCATCCGCGGGCCATATCTTCATTCTACGGGCGTTTGGGTTGGTCGCGTCCCGCAGAATGACGAAGGTGAAACCAGAAAGACAGAGAGGCTTCCGATGCGCGCATGGCAGATTTCCGTGTTCGGCATTGATTCTTTGGAGTTTGTGGAGCGGCCCACTCCCGCGCCCGGCCCCGGCGAAGTCTTGGTAGGAATCCGCGCCGTCTCCCTCAATTATCGCGACCTGTTGGTCGTGAAGGGACTCTATAACCCCAGGATGAACCTGCCGCGCATCCCGTGTTCCGACGGCGCCGGCGAAGTGGTAGCCGTAGGAGCGGAAGTGACCGCGTGGAAGCCGGGCGATCGCGTGGCTGGCATCTTTATGCAGAATTGGCTGGACGGGCCGCTGACCGCTGCAAAAGCGCGCGGCGCCTTGGGCGGTGACGTGAACGGCATGCTGAGCGACTTCATCGTGCTCAAGGAGCCGGGCCTGGTTTCGATTCCCGATCATCTCAGTTTTCAGGAGGCCGCTACTTTGCCTTGTGCGGCTGTAACGGCATGGAATGCTTTGGCCGCCGGCGACATCAAGCCCGGCTCGACGGTCCTTATTCAGGGCACAGGCGGCGTGTCGATCTTCGCGCTGCAATTTGCGCGTTTGAAAGGCGCCCGTGTGCTGGGCATCAGCTCGAGCTACGAAAAACTGGAGCGCGCCAGCGCCATGGGTCTGGACTCGGGTCTGAATTATCGTGACAACCCCGATTGGGACCGTTGGGCGCTCGACCAGACAGGCGGCGAAGGCGTGGACCTCGTCGTCGAGGTGGGCGGCGGAGGCACGCTCGTGCGTTCGCTCAGGGCCATTCGGCCGGGTGGAACCGTGGCTCAGGTGGGCGTCCTTACTCAGTCCCCTGAACCCTTTCCGATTCCGCTCGTTCTCCACAAGATGGCGCGCGTCCACGGCATCTACGTGGGTTCGCGCAGGGATTTCTTGGATATGAACCGCGCCATTTCACTCGCCGAGCTGCGCCCCGTCGGCGAGGATTTCGATTGGCGCCAGGCGCGCGAGGCCTTGGATCGCATGGAAGAGGCCAGTCATTTCGGCAAGCTCGTGCTGTCGGTCAATTGACGCATCGGTCCAACACGTTGCGTTAGATTGGATTTGTGACTCTGTACGACAGAATGCTTGCAGTCGCCATTGAAGAAGCGCGGCGGGGCCTCAACGAGGGCGGCGTCCCTGTAGGCGCTGCCATGTTTACGCGCGAGGGCGAGCTCCTCAGCCAGGGTCGCAACCGCCGCGTGCAACAGGGAGACCCCAGCATTCACGGCGAGACTGACGCCTTTCGCCGCGCCGGCCGCCGGCCGAGTTACCGCAACCTGGTGATGGTGACGACGCTTGCTCCGTGCTGGTACTGCAGCGGCCTGCTTCGCCAGTTCCGCATCGGTACGCTGGTAGTCGGTGACAGCCGCACCTTTGCCGGAGGTCTCGACTGGCTGCGCGAGAACGGCGTGGAAGTGATCG
>JASHSG010000355.1 GCA_030040935.1 Acidobacteriaceae bacterium
TCCGCGATGACGCCCGGGTTGCGCGCATCGTCTTCCTTGATCTTGAACACGATCTTCATCAGGTCCGAGCCGATGTCGGCAATCTTGGTAAAGATGCCGCCGGCAATGCGCAGCGCCGCCGCGCCCAGGCTCTCGCCGATCGCGAATCCGATGAAGCACGGCCCCGCGTAATCGCCCGGGACAAACAACAGGATGAACAGCATGATCAACAGCTCGACCGAGATCAGCATCATGCCGATGCTCATGCCGGCTTTGAGCGGAATCGCGTAGACCGGATACGGCTTGCCGCGCAATCCCGCGAACGCCGTCCGGCTGTTGGCAAAAGTGTTCACGCGAATTCCAAACCACGCCACTCCGTAGCTTCCCCCGATGCCGACCAGGCTGAACGCCAAAATGATGGGCAGCGTCTGCCCGATGGCCTTGCCCGCCACCGGCGCCAGGTATCCAAAATAAAGCGAAATAATCACCGCGATAAATACCCATAGCAGGAGAATGAACTTGCCCTGCGTGATCAGGTACGTTTTGCACGTCTCATAGATCAGCTCCGACATCTCGCGCATCGTCCGGTGGACCGGCAGATTCTTCAGCTGCACGAAGATCACCATGCCAAACAACAGGCCGCCGGCGCAAAAAAGCAGCCCGATCGACAGCAGGCTATGCCCGTTAAAGCCGAGAAAGCTTACCGTCGACAGGTCCGGCACCTTGAGACTCGCTTCTCCGCCCGGCTGCTGTGCCTGACCGTAAGCCAATGCCGGAAGCAGCAGCCCCAGCAGCGCTCCCGCATGTATGTACCGCCGCCTGACCAGCCGATCCACGCCCTTTTTGACAACCGCCGAAAGCTTCTTCATGCCTGCAATCCCAATCTCAGACCCCATAACCTGCCGCGCAAAAAACACGGCCACAATGAGCGGCAAAACGCTCGCATCCAGCCACAAATTCGACCAACCCATTACTGTCACGCATCCTCCATGCCTATAGTATTGAAAGCGAACACAACCAGCCCTGGAACCGGCCTCTCGAACACCGGGGAATTGCCACGGGAAGGCTATCATCCGGATTCACCGCTGTCGAGTGACTGCTGTCACCCGGCTTCCCCGGCCGTTCCCGATCCTGGCTCACGTCCCAATCCGCATTGAGCCCACTGTGCGGCCCCAGCCGCCAAATCTTCGCGGCCGCCTCATACGTTCTCCACAACCATCCACGAGTTCGCAATTGTCTGATGAACTCACTGTCTCTCGAGTTGTCTTTTCTTTGCTCTCTCGTTTCCTGCCGTTACTCAACCGGCACCTCGATCCTGTCGTCCGGCAGCGGGCCTGTCATTCCCGGATCGTCCTCGTCCCTTTCCTCCCCGTCAGGCAGCGGATGCAGCTTGAACAACACGAGCACATTGCGTTCGGGATCGTCCAGCGCCGGAAAGCTCGCCACCTGCTCCAGGGACTCGTGCGTATGCAGCTCCGACAGAATCACGGGATCGATCCCATTCCAGGACGCATACCAGCCCGGCTGGTAGCGCTCCAGCTTTTCTCCCAGGTCCTCGAAGCTTATCTCGTCGCAAAGCGAGGGCAAATGCGTCATCAACGTAATATCGTCCCCGCTCACTGAGACCAGCTCCCGCTTTCCGTTGGGGTGCGCATCAATATACTGTGTCAATTGCGCCGCTGCATTGACCCACGTGTACTCGGGATGCGTCGCGTATGCCAAGGTCTTTGCCCCGTGCACGGCAGTTGCGCATGCGGCAACGCCGATCGTGCACCAACCGGCCAGTCGCGTCCATCCTTCCTGCCTGACAAGCGCGTTCGCACCCAGCGCCACTATGCAGAAGATCAGCAGCGACGCCACCACGATGTACCGCGGCTGCGGATGGTTCTGTACCGTCATAAACAGCACCATGCCTGCAATCCCCAGGAGCGAGGCCCCAAACAACGGATCGCCCCACAGCGCTCTCGCCCATTGCGCGCGCCGCGTGAGCGCTGCGGCCAGAACTAAAACTCCGGCCAGCAGCGTGAGGCTGTGGTCGATCCACAGCAATCCGTGAAACGACCACCAGAGCGCCGCCAGCGGCCAGGTATATCCATCCGGCAAAGTAAAGTGACTCACCACCAGAAAGTACCGGTAATCGGGCATCAAGCCCATCCAGGCAATCATGCCCAGCCACGCGCCGTAAGCGAATGCCGCGCTCCCCGCAGCCGCCAATGCGCACCTGAGCGCTTTCCGGCGCTCGCGACATAGCGGCATCAGCATCGCCCACGCAACTGCCGGCGCCAGAAACGCTGCCGTGGTCTTCGTCAACACCGCCAGTGCATACAGCAGCCCGATCCCGGCCGCAACCAGCACCGGCCGCTTCATGCGCGCAAATCGCAGGGCAAGGCTCAAAATCGCCAGCAGCAACGCCGTCTCCAGAGGCTCCAGAATCGCCAGTCGGCTGAAGCTGTAAACATAAGGGCTGGTTACCGCCAGCGTCACGCCTAACAGCGCCACCCATCGCGGAGTTTCGGCGGAAAACCGGGAAGCCGGGGAAGCGGTCTTGGCTGCCTGGGGCGAGGGCAAGTCTTCATCCGCGGGGCGGCAGCGCGGTGAACGGCTGCGCAAGAGCGCGTACATCAATCCCAGGCTCGCGAAGAAACACGCCACGGCCAGCCCGCGCGCTGCTTCCACGCTTACCCCGGTAAAAAAATAGAGAAGCCACTCCGCGAAGGGCCACACCGGTACGATCACGGCGGGATTGAAGTCCCCGGCCAGATACCAGTTTCCAAACAGGTGCGCGCGCGCCGCGGCATTCCCGTACCAGCCTTCGTCGGTGTACTTGGCCCAATCTGAGACCCACGGCGACCCGTCGGGAAAATCAGCTCTCAAATGCCATGCGTGCAGCGCGGCGAATACAGCAATCGCCAGCACCCATATTCCCACACCAACGTTGATACCCCAGCGCCGCACCCTATCTGGCCTTTCTGTTCGCGGTTCCCGGTGCTCCACCACAAACTCTTCAACCTGACCGGCGCGCACCCACAGACCATTTTGTTTGACAGAGTCGCCGCTGGCACTCCCGTTCGCTCAGCTTCTTCGCACAAGCCAAGCTCTATATGGATCTCGCCCCGGTGGAAGGTTTGAGTATATCGCGCCGCCATTCCAATCCCTGCCTTCTGTGGCCCGCAAGATCCTGGTCACTGGCCTACCTGATGCCTGGTGCGATGCATTCATGTTTTCCCGCACCTGGCCGATGACTCTTGTGATGAGTTGGCAATTTACCTTCGCGTCCGAGGCGAGGCAGGTTCAGATCCATGCATAGCTCCGTTTCATTTCCCGCGCCGCCTTCAGCCTCCGGTGTCACGTTCGTAGAGCTGGATTCCGCTTCCGCTTCGATCCAAGTTGTCGGAGTCAGCGCCGCATGGCGCAAGCTGCTGATGCAGGCCGAGATGGCCGCGCCGCATCTGCAGGTTGCCTCCATCGAAGGCGAGCACGGCGCCGGCAAGCACACCCTTGCCCGGTATCTGTTCAGCCGTTCACCGCTCGCGGCCAAAACCTTTCAGCGCCGCGACGCTCGCGAGTGGCTCGCCAGCGACGCGGACCCCTCCGCCCTGGCCGGCTTCACATATCTCGATCGCGTGGACCTGCTCGCGCCTCCCGGTCAGGGCCTGCTGCTGGGCGTGCTGAAAAATCTTCAGGACCGGCCGCCCGGCCGCGCCGTCCTGCTCGCCTCCACGCAAACCCCACTGCGGCAAATGGCCGGCCAGGGCCTTCTTCTGCCCGACCTCGCATTTCGCCTTACTGCCATTCGCTTCTTCATTCCCCCGCTGCGCCAGCGCCGCGAAGACATCGCACCGCTCGCGCAGTTCTTTCTCGACCGCATCTGCACGCGCTATCAGCAGCGCCCCGTCGTCCTCGGGCCGGGCACGCTGGCCCGGCTGCTCCAGCACTCATGGCCCGGCAACGTCAGAGAGCTGGCGGGCATCCTCGAAAACGCCCTACTCCAGGCCGACAACGGTGTTATCCGCGTCTCCGACCTCGCCCTCCCCGATGGTCTCGAGCTTCCGCCCAGCGCCGAATTCGACCGGGCCTTCGCGACCAGCTCGGTTAATGCAGCGCTCCGTCCCTGGGCCAGTTCCTCCATCGGCGCCGCATCGTCGCTTGACCCGCAATCGGCCGCTCGCGCCGACCTCTCACTCGACGCCATCATCCGCCGGCATGTCCAGTATGTCCTCGATCTAAACCGCGGCAACAAGCTGCGCACCGCGCGTCAGCTTGCCATCAGCCGTTCGACGCTCTATCGCATTCTCGCGAACGAAAACTTCCTGGCGCGGTAAGGCTCTTCCGCCGCGATAATACTCCCCGTCTCCGAACTAACTGAGATATTCAAGCGCACGCGATCCACCTCTGACGGCGGAGCCAACAATGTGGCGATCGAAGGTAGCCAGCTTGCCGCCGTGTGCGACGGCCAGAGCAACAAGGTAAGCATCAGTCACCTGCTTCGACTCGAGCAAGCGCGTCGCGTCGGCGCGCTTCGCGTCGAG
>JASHSG010000356.1 GCA_030040935.1 Acidobacteriaceae bacterium
TACACTCAAAACCATGGCCAGAGAGCAGGGACCGCCGTTCTACTATCACATCGAGCGGGCCGGGTGACCAGCGCAGGCAACAGGCAGCTGCGAACATGAACCGCGACCTTCAACGCAACGAACTTTCCCGAATTCCCCCGTTCGCTTGTTCCCTGGGTCCCTGTTGCAAATCCCCTGCTCTGCGTCTCTCTTCTTGCCCTGTTGTGCGTCTAAAGCCCCAAGAAGATTCCATCCCAGCCGCGGCCCTTTGACTGGCCCCGGCCATTTACAATTCTTTGAGCGGGGTACGGGGATTTTCTGTGCGCCGGAATCGACATGCTTTTGCCAGCCGGACGGTTGCGCAGTGGTGAGGATCAGGATCGAATGAAGAGGATCGCTTTTGTAGTCTGCCTGCTGGCCGTTTGCGCGGCCGCAGCCCGCGCTCAGGAAAGCCGCCAGGACATCAGCTTGAGTGGAACCGCGCTGATTGAGCCATTTAAGGCTTCTTCCACAGACGTTCTTGTTAACTCCACCACGGCCTACGGTGGGCTGGCCAGCTACCGCTTCATGCTCACGCCTACCAGCGCCCTTGAAGCCAATTACGGCCTCACCTACGAGAACAAAATCACGTTTACCACGCCTCAAACCATACTCTCTCCCATTACCGTTCTGACCCGCACTCAGGAGATCTCGGGGGCGTACGTGCGCTCCTTCGTCTTCAAGAACTTCAATCCATTTGTCGAGGCCGGGCCTGCCGCAGTCATCTTTCTGCCCATCCTGAACTCTGGAACCAAGACCCTCGATGCGCATCAGCAGACCGAAGTAGGCGCCATGTACGGCGCAGGATTTGCCTACGAGGTAAGTCCCAGCTTCGACATCCGCGTCGAGTATCGCGGACTGGTGAACAAGGTGCCCGATTTTCGCGAGTCGAGCAGCACATCGGGCTACGACTTCGCCACCAACCGCTGGTGGAACATCTCCGAGCCTGTGATCGGCGTGGCTTATCACTTCTGAGATACAGGGACCAAGAGAACAAGAGACCCATTACGGCAAAGGGGCGAACAATCATGTTCGCCCCTTTTGCTTTTTGGGGTGCTTGCCTCCGTGGCACTTGCCTTCTTGTTCCCTTGTTCCCTTAGTCCCTCGTTCTCTGAAATCAGTTCCCTGCCTCGCGATAGCGGCCCAACTCCTTCACCATGCCGCAGTACGCGGCCAGAGCCCCCAGCGCGATGGTTTCCTCGGCCGGCGAGCCGATTTTGCAATCCACGTAGAAGATGTATTCCCACGGCCTTCCTTTGACTGGCCGCGACTCGATCTTGGTTAAGTTGGTGCCCATCGCACTCAGCGCGCTCAGCGCCGCCACCAGCGAGCCCGGCCTGTGCTCCAGCGTAAAAGCCACACTCATCTTGTTCGCCGCAGGATCGATCTCCGCATCCCGGCTGCGCCGCACCAGAAAGAATCTTGTGTAGTTCTCCTGATCGTCCTCAATGCCGCGGGCCAGAATCTCGGCGCCGTAGTGCGCGGCCGCCCGCTCGCTCGCAATGGCCGCCGCACGCGCGTCTTGCGTACTCACCAATTGCTTCACGCTGCCGGCGGTGTCATAAAAAGCAACGGCCTTCATCCGCGGATGTTCGGCCAGGAATCGCCGGCACTGCCCCAGCGCGACGGCATGCGAATACACGCGCTCTATATCGCTGATCGATGCGCCCCTCACGGCAATCAAGTTATGCCGGATTCGTATCAGCGTCTCCCGCACCACCTTCACGTCGTGATGGAGCAACAGGTCGAAATGTTCGAGCACCGAGCCAGCCAGGCTGTTCTCAATCGGGATCGCTGCAGCGTCGGCCGCTCCCGAATCGAGCGCCGCAAACACCTCTGCCGACAGTGCGCACGGATAAATCTCCGCGCCCGGCACTAGCTTCAGCGCCGCTTCGTGGCTGAACGAGCCGGGCTCTCCCTGTATCGCTATCCTCATCCCGTATCAATGGCTCCCGGCCGCCGCCAGTTCGAAGCGAACCTCATCGGCGCATCCCTTTCGCACCATACCACACGTGATGGACCGCAATTTTGGCTTCCCAATCCTATTGCGCGGTGTCGGCGGCAGCTTCCTTCTCGGCCTGCCCAACCATTGCCGGGATCAAGTCGCTGTCGTTCGCTGGAACTCGCGCAGACAATTGCACGAGGTCTGTATCCGCTCCCGCGATGATCGCAACCCCATCAATGGCGCTTGCGTTCGCCTGCACGAAGGAATCCGTTCCCAACCCCTGTGTATTCGCCGGCGTCTCGAACTCGACGACATTGTTCCCGCGATAAGTCAGCTTATCGCCCGGGTAGGGGCCGAAAGGAAAATCGCTCGCAGGCTCGATTCCTTCTGCAATCACGTTTTGCGCGAAGGTTTTGTAAGCAGGAAACACGCGCGCGATGACTTTCGCGACTTCAAACCTTCCGCTCGTCCCGCCGTCCATCTCCGAGACCTCGATCACCTGTCCTGTGAATCCCTTCCAGCTCAGCGAATCCAGCTGGCTCGTATCGATCGGGTCGGGGCTTACGAACAGGTTGCTGCCGTCGGAGCCGTACGTTGAAAAACAATTCCATCCGCGCGGCGCCAGAGCTCCAGGGCCGTACTCCGCCTTGTAGTAGGCCAGGCGCTGCGCCAATGCCGGAGGAATCGCTATCGCGAGGCTTTGGCCGGTTGGCGCGGCCTGAGGTCCAGCCATGCCGTCGGAGGCGCAGCCAACAAAAGGCACCGAGACGCCGGCGGTTTGAGCAGTCGAAGCAGAGGGCGCCGCATGGGCAAGTTGGGTTCGACCTCCTGCGGCAGCAAACAGAACGAAACTCAAGATGAGAACCTGACTGGCTTTCATGCGTGCAATCATAGCAATCGCCGCGCTTCGAAGCCGGAATTCCCTTGAATCGGGCGGTAGTTCGGAAGCGCCGGCATTTCCCGACCCAGTTCGCGTTGTTTCTACTTCCCTAACGGACGCTCCATATCTCGTGTCTTTCCCTTCCCTGTTCCGCTTTTCCCTGTTCCGCTGTCCCTAATCACTGGTCTCTATCGCCGCATCCAAAGATCCGCCGCCACAAACGCCAGAAAAACCATTGCGATTACGCCGTTCATGGTGAAAAACGCGGCATTCATCCTGCGCAGGTCGCGCGGTGTAACGATGGAGTGCTCGTAGGCCAGCAGGAGCCCCACGGCTGCGACGCCGAGCCACCCGGCGATACGGAAGTCAAAGAGAAAGCCGAACCACACCAGCAGCCCAAGCATCGCCAGGTGCATCGCCCGCGCCGTCCAAAAAGCCACCGTCAGGCCGCTCGCCTGAGGCAGGCTGTGCAATCCCACTGCGCGATCGTGTTCGCAGTCCTGGCAGGAATACAAAACGTCGAATCCGGCGGCCCACAACGTCACTGCGGCGGTCAGCACCAGGATGCGCGGATCCAGGCGGCCGCGAACAGCGACCCACGCCGCGGCAGGGGCCAATCCCAACGCAAGCCCCAGCCCCAGGTGCGACCATCTCGTCACTCGCTTCAGGTAGCTGTAGCCCAGCAGCACGACCAACGCAATCGGCGCAAGTTCCAGCGCCAGCCGGTTCAACTCTGCCGCGGCTGCCAGAAACACTGCCGCCGACACCACAACAAACCCCAGCACAAACTGCCGGCTCAAAAGCCCTCGCGGAATTGCGCGATTTCGAGTGCGGGGATTCCCTGCGTCAAGGTCCGCGTCGGCCCAGCGATTGAATGCCATCGCCGCCGATCGCGCCGCTACCATGGCCACCACGACCCAGGCCGCCGTCCACCAGCCCGGCAGACCATCCGCGGCCAGAAACATGGCCGTCAACGCAAACGGCAGCGCGAAGATCGAGTGCTCCCACTTGATCATCTCGAGTGTGGTACCGATTTTCCTGAGAATGCCGGCCATCGCGTGAGTTTCCCATCTCCAGTCTAGCCAAGACCGCCGCCCACGCCAGGCTACTCCACGCCCTGCGCTGCTTTGTTAACCTAGGGACTGTGACGCCAATCACGAGTTCCGGGCCCAGCTGATGAAATGATGGCGTCGACCTCGCCCTTCGGAGCGCAAGTATGAAGAAGCCTTCTCCCTTGGGAAGTTCGCCCGTGCAACTCGACCCCTCTGCATTCGTTGCCGATCCCGGTCTGATTCGCGCCCTGAGCGAGCGCTCCACTCCCGTCCCGTGCGAGGCGGAGCGCGTGCTCTTCCGCCAGGACGAGCCCGCCGTGGGGATCTTTATCCTCCACCAAGGAATGGTCACGCTCAGTATTCTGTCGCAGAACGGCCATTCTCTTCTGGCCGCGCAGGCCAGGCCCGGTTCGATTCTTGGCCTTCCCGGGGTCATCAGCAATCAGCCCTACACGCTGAGCGCAACTGCCGCACCGGGGGCTCAGGTGAGCTTCGTCAGCAGCGGCGATCTAACTGCCTTGATGCATTCAGATCCCGCTTTATCTCTCAAGATGCTCGAAGTCCTCGCCGCCGAGGTTCGCAGCGCCCGCAGAGCGATCTATTAACCTGAATCCGTGTTCGCATTTGCTGTGGCACCTTACATCACGGGAATGCCCGGCTCACGCGCAGCCCATGGGCCGAGCCAGCGCGTGCAAAGGGTGTGCCCTCACCTGCTAAACTCGGTCGTTGTGCCCCTCGCCGGCATCGCCATCGCCGCATATCTGCTCGGGTCTGTCCCCACCGGATACCTGCTCTATCGCATCTTCCGGCGCCAGGACATCCGCTCATTTGGCAGCGGCAACATTGGCGCTACCAACGTGCTTCGCGCCGGCGGCAAGGGGCTCGGCGCTGCCACCTTTGTCCTCGATGTGCTGAAGGGCTGCGCGGCTGTCTGGCTCGGCGGCTACCTTGCCGTACACTGGATGCCCTCCGCGCCTCTGCGCACCGTCGAGGCATTCGCTGCACTCTGTGCCGTGCTCGGGCACATGTTTCCGATCTGGCTCGGGTTCCGCGGCGGCAAAGGCGTCGCCACCGGCTTCGGAGTCTTTCTCGCCGTCTCACCGTGGGCAGCACTCGCCGCATTTGCGGTCTTTTTGATTGTGCTCGCGCTCAGCCGCTACGTTTCCGTGTCCTCGATCATGGCCGCAATCAGCTTTCCGGTTTTTGCCTGGCTGCTTCTCACGGGACCTCGGCCGCCATTTTTCTTTGTGGCCGGGGCCCTCGTCTCCCTTCTCATCGTCGTCAAGCATCACCAGAACATCCGTCGCCTGATCGCAGGCACTGAATCCCGCATTGGAGCTCCCAAGCCAGCATGAGCCGCATCGCCATCTTAGGTTCCGGCGCCTGGGGAACCGCCATCGCCCTCTCGCTCGACCGCCGGGGCGGCCATCAGGTTACGCTCTGGGCTCACACTCCCGAGCTCGCCGGCCAGATCAACGATGCACGGGAAAACACGCAATTCCTGCCCGGCTTTCCCATCCCGCCCGCCGTCACGGTCAGCGGCGACCGCGATGCCATCACCACCGCCGACATCATCATTTCCGCCATTCCCTCGGAGTTCCTCCGCCCGTCTCTTCTTCGCATCCGCACTCATCTGCGCAGCGGCCAGTTTATCGTTAGCGCCACCAAGGGTCTTGAAGCCCGCTCCCTCTACCGCATGACCAAGGTTCTCTCCGAATCGCTCGAGCCTGCCGGGCTTCTGCTCTCCATCGGCGCGCTCTCCGGCCCCAGCTTCGCCCAGGAGGTAGCGGTTGGCCAACCAACCGCCCTCACAGTGGCCTTCAGCGACCCTCAAGTGGCTGCGCTGATCCAGCAGGAGTTCTCATCCGAGACCCTTCGCCTCTACACGTCGACTGACGTCATCGGCGTCGAACTCGGCGGCGCGCTCAAGAATGTCATCGCCATCGCCGCCGGGATCGCCGCAGGAGTGGGTCTCGGCTCCAACTCCACGGCCGCGCTCATCACTCGCGGCATTGCTGAAATCACGCGCCTCGCTGTCGCTTGCGGTGGGCGACGCGAAACCCTCGCCGGCCTTTCCGGCATCGGCGATCTGGTGCTTACCTGCACTGGCTCGCTAAGCCGCAACCGCACCGTCGGGGAAAAACTCGGCCAGGGCCGCAAGCTGCCCGAGATTCTTGATTCGCTCGGTGGCAAGGTGGCTGAAGGCGTGCTCACCACGCACGCCGCGCTCGGCCTTGCCCGCAAGTACGCGGTCGAAATGCCTATCACCGAACAAATGGAACTCATCCTCAACGAAGGCAAGGACCCCCGCGAGGCCATCCGAGCCCTCATGCTTCGGCCCGGCAAAGAAGAACACTAACGCCTTTCTCCCTCGTCCGCACGCGAAATCGATGCTAAGAAGGACGATGTCCCTAACAAATCGCCTTTGCTCACGAAAATCGAAAGGTCCGCACCTTAAGGAGACGTGCCTGATGGGCCCGCCTCCGCGCGCCTCGATGTCATGTTCCACATAAACGACATGAGCCCAACGCCCACCAGCACCGAAATCAGAATTCCATAGAGCGCCACCCTCCACCCGTAGTGCTGGGCCAGCGTGCCGATGCCCTTCGACTCCGCCACCCGTCCAAGCGAGCCGAGAACCGACAAGAGCCCGTTCGCCGTTCCGACCGCTTTCTTCGACGTCACATCGAGTGCCAGAACCCCCAGCAGCATTTGCGCCGGATACACAAAGAAGCCGATCACGCCGAATAGCGCGAGGTCGAGCCACAATTCGTCGTTGGGGCTGTACAGGATGCCCACGAAGGCGAGAAACGCAGGAATCATGCATACCACGCAGATCATGCCCCGTCGCCCGCCGATCTTGTCTGACAGCCATCCGGCCAGCACGGTGCTCAACATCGCAGAAAACTCCAGTGTCGCTGTTCCAATGCCGCCTTCGCCGAGGCTGGCGTGCTTCACTTCTTTCAGGAACGTCGGCCCCCAGTCGACCATTGCATAGCGTGCGATGTATACGAAAAAGTTGGCGCCCGCCACCAGCCATAGCGCGCGATTCTTCAAAATGGTGTCGATCAGCAATTCTCTCGTGCCCAGTTCGCGTTCGCGAGCGTCGCTGCTGCCGCCGGAATAATCCTTGCGATACTCCTCGATTGAAGGCAGCCCCTCCGATTGCGGTGTATCACGCAGCCTCAGCATCAAATAAATCGCGCAGATTGTTGCCAGGACTCCCGGCACATAAAATGCCGATCGCCACCCCAGAAGCGCTGCGGAGTATGCGGCGATCACGCCGATCATTCCCCCGCCGGCGTTCTGCGCCAGATTCCAGAACCCGAACACCGTTCCCCGCTCGCGTGCGCTGTACCAGTGGCTCAGCGATCGCCCGCATGGCGCCCACCCCATGCTTTGCGCCAGGCCGTTCATTGCCCACAAAGCCAGGTGGGCGTGGTAGCTGCTGGCAGCGGCAAAAGCAAAATTGCAGCCGGCCGTCAGCAGCAATCCCAGCGGCATAAAGTAGCGCGGATTGCTGCGGTCTGACAAGGAGCCCATCAAAAAGCGGCCCAGCCCGTAAACTGCGACCATCACCGCGAGCATGTTGCCGATCTGGTCTTTGCTGTAGCTGAGCGCCTGGCCCATCTCTTTCGAGACCACGGGAAGGTTATTCCTCACCAGATAAAACGTGGCGTAGCCGATGAACGTGGATTCGAGGATTTGCCAGCGCAGCTTCGGATAGGTTATCCCGATCTCGGCTTCCCGAAGGCGTGCAATGTGCGGCGCTGGGCGCAGGAATCGAGGAACAAGGATCATTCAAAACCCCATCGACAGCGATTGCCGACGCGATGCCATGCGCGGCCGGGAGATGCAGGGCAAACGGCAAAAGAGCACCATACGCGGCCAGTCCGCGCAAATCAAGAAGTTTGTATCTTTGGACGGCTGCGCGACATCACGCCGACGAACGATGCTGCTCCCTTTCTTCCTGCTCCCTCGCCGCCGCTCGCAATTCCCGGTCTTC
>JASHSG010000357.1 GCA_030040935.1 Acidobacteriaceae bacterium
CTGGCCTTCGGCGCTCTCGCCGTCTTCGTTCTGATCACGCTTGCCGCCAGGCTATCTCTTGGCGCTCTCGGCCTCATCTGCGCCTTCATGATCGCTCTGCCTTCGCTGGTCGCGCTGGCGGAACCGGAAGAGCGCGTCGCGGGCGGCCGCAGCTTGCTTGAGACCCTGGCCCGTATCGGGACGGAATTCAAATCCACCTTCGTTCGCTGGGAGGCAATTCCATACACTCTCACCGTCACTTTTCCCATGGGCAGCGGCGCCCTGATCGGCCTGCTGCCCGGCCTCGCCGCCGATTACAACGTCACCGGAGTCGAGGTGGCGTGGATCAACGGCCTGGGCGGCGCGCTGCTTATGGCAGGCGGAGCCGTTTCGGCAACGCTCGTCTCCGCCCAGGTTCGCGCACCCGTCGCCTATCTGCTCGTTTGCCTCACCAATGCCGCCTCCACTGCTGTGCTTTGGCTGGGACCGCAGCGCCCCGCGGTCTACTTTGCCGGAGTTGTGCTCTTTCTCTTCACGGTGGGCGCAAGCTATGCCCTCTTCACCGCCGTCGTCCTTGAGTTTCTCGGAATCTCCGGCAAGAGCGGTAGCTCGCGTTATGCCATCATCAACTCCCTCGGCAATCTTCCCCTGGTTTACATGGCGTTCATTGACGGCCGCGCTTATGCCCGCTGGGGGCCTCGCGGCGAGCCGGGCGCCGACGCTGTCGTCAGCGCCATCGGCGGCGCCTTACTGCTCGCGTATTTTCTCCTTGCCGGACGCCGAAAACAGTCGCGCCCGTAAATCCGCATGCTAGGCTAGCCGAAATGTCGTCAACCGTCCCTCTAGAGGTCGAGGACCCCGCCCCGTCTTCTCCGCGCGAGCGCCCCTGGCTCTTCGCCTTCCTCATCGCGCCCGACGCTGTCATCTCCATTGGCCTGGTCAGTGGCGCGCTCACTTTCCTCCTTCGCAATGAAGGCGTCGACCCCGCGCGAGCCGCCAGCATCAGCGCCCTCATCGCCCTGCCGCACGCCATCTATTTTCTCTGGGGCCCGGTCACCGATTTCTGGTTCCAGCGCCGCTTTTGGATCCTGGCGGCGAGCATCGCCGCCGCCGCCACAATCGTCTGTGCATTTCATCTGCAGCGGCTCAGTTCCACATGGGGAGTCGCTTTCCTGTTCCTCGCAGCGTCGATCGCAGTGCTCAGCCCCGCGGCATGTGGCGGCATGATGGCCACCCTGCGCAGCGAATTGAATCGACGCTGCGCCTGCAGCTTTTACCAGACCGGTTCGCTCGCCATCGGCGCCGTCGCCGTGTTTGCCATCGCATCTCTTGCCGGACGCTTTTCCATCGGCTTCCTCGGGCTCATCGTGGGCATTATGATTGTGCTCCCTTCGCTGGCCGCCCTGGCAGCTCCGTCCGAGCCGGTCGTCATCGAACACTCCTTCCGCCAAACCGCTCTTCGCATCCTTGCCGAATTCAAAACCACCTTCCTTCGTTGGGAGGCCATTCCCTACATCCTCGTCGTCGCCGGTCCCGGAGGATCGGGCGCCATGATCGGTCTCTTCGGCGAACTCGCCCGCGACTACGGCGTCACTGGCCAGCAGGTGGCGTGGATCAACGGAATCGGAGGCGCGCTGCTTACCTCTGCTGGTGCGCTCGCGGCTTCGCTCTTTCCAGTCAAGCTGCGCGCACCCATCGCTTTCCTTGCCTGCGCTATCGTCAACGCCGCCACGCTCGCCGTTTTCGCTCTTGGATCGTTCACTCCCGCCATCTACATCAGCGGCACAATTCTTTACCTCTTCACCGTGGGCGCGTGCTACGCTCTCACGACGGCAGTCATTTTGGAGATGATGGGCGCTTCCGGCAAGAGCGGCAGCGGGCGCTATTCCATCGTCAATTCGCTGGCCAATGTTCCGGTGGTCTATATGATCTGGCTCGACGGCCGCGGCTATGCGCTTTGGGGTCCCCGCGGCATGCCCGCAACGGATGCCGTCGTCAGCGCCGTTGCCGCTTCACTGCTGCTCACGCACTACATAGTCAGCCGCCACAGGCAGGTCAGACTCGGCGGCCCTGAATCTTCGACTTGAAGAAGCTGCTCCTTGCTTCCCGTGCGCCTCCGGCTGTTGGTCCCCAGCGCTCTGGTCCCCGCCATTACTCCCTGTTCCCGGTACCCAGGATCGGTCCGATCGCGCCGGCGTTGTCTCCCAGCCTCGGGTCCACGCGAAAATCCCACACTGATTCGCTGATGTCCGATGGAGAAATTATCTCGACCAGCGCGTACTCGCCGATCGTCAGCGTCTGGACCGGCTCGATCTTGAGCCAGCGCTTGCCGGGCAGCACTTCAGTCTTGGTCGGGATCGTGTCTTCGTCCTGCGTCACCGTGCCGGTGGGGCCTACGTGAACCGCGCCCACAATCCGCACTTGCTGCCGCTCGTCGACCCGCACGATCACAAAACCCGACTGCGCGGAGTGCGCCCCGTGCTTGCCGCCATTCACAGCCTTCGCGCCGCCCGTATCTACCGTCAGCGGATGCGACAACGCCGGCTCGTGTTCTTCTTCGACGCCCAGCGAAAGATAAATCGCCGGATCGTTCACGTGCAGGTGCACGCGGGCATTCGCGCCTTCCAGTTCCAGGCTCGCCCGTTCCGTTGCCAGGGGATTCAGCACCGCAATCCCCTTGCGGTTCTTCGTGTTTAGCGACAAATCGTTCGCCCTGAGCTCAACCAGCTCGGGTGTGCCGTGAAATGTGTCCAGCACAAATACGCCGTCCTCGTCGGGCAATTCCAGGCCCGGCGACACCAGCGGCATGCGTGCTCTTTCGTCGCCGCGCTCCTCGGTTTCCTCCGCGTCAATGTCCGCCGCTTCTTTCATCGCTGGCGAAGATTCCTCTTCCACCAGATCGGCGTGATCCTTGGCCCATTTGTTGGTCGCATCCCAATCCACCAGATCCGTGGGCAGCTCCTCCCACTCGCCGCGCTCCTGCGAGAGATAGCGCACGCGGTCACCCACGATTTGGTAGTCGCGCACCATTTGGTAGGAGCCGTCTTTCAGGATCAGCCGCAGATTTCTGCCCGTGCCCGGAACTGCGGGCTTCAGCGGCAGTGGCTTTGAGTTCGAGTTATCCTGCCGTTGGACGGCCGTTCCGTCGGGATTCTCTTGGCCGGTTTGCGCCGGACTGGCCGCGCCAGGCGCAGTCTGAATCTCGACGTTCTGCGGATTGCTTTGCGTAAACGATATGGGCGCAATCAGGAGAACAGCCAGCGAAGGCACCAGCGCGCCCCATCTTCGCGGAACTTGCGCAAAACAAACCATGACAACTGAAGTTTAGACGTTCGGAGCCTCTCGGCGTCTTCCCGCGTGTTGCACCAAAATCGTAACTTAAGTACAACCTCTCTCGCCGCGGAGCGTCCAAATTTGCAGGTGCTTTCTGTAGAATGGAGCTCGAAGGTTTCAGCGATTGACAGGACTTAAGACAATGATCCGCGGCAAACGCGGCGTCTGGCCCGGCTTCTTGTCGGCTGTGGCGATTCTGTGTCTGGTCCTGCTGGCGATGCTGGCCGTCGCTCAGGCGACGCACCTTCACTCCAACGATACCGACGCGGATCACTGCCAGCTCTGCATTGTGATGCACACGGTGATTCCGGCCGCCATTGCGGCCGCGGTGATCGTCGTTGTGCAATTGGGGGCCTCCACTCCTCAGGCCGATCCCATCGTCATCGCCCTTGAACCTCAGGTTCGCCTCTTCATCCGTCCTCCACCCGCCTCCTGCTAGAGCATCTTCCGTTTTCATCGGGCCTTTACATCGATTTCTGGGCTTCACTCGCCAGCCGATGCCTGGCCGCATCTGCACTTCCTGATCTTGAAGCGGACCGATGCTCCCCCAATGCTTTGAAGGCCCCGCGGCGCCGCGTGCCGCGGCCATCGCTTCTCATCCTTCAGTCATTGTTTTTGAGCATTGCTCAGGAGATTCTGCCATGACGTTCCTACGCGGCGCGACCACGCGCCTTCTTCCCCTGCTCGCCCTCGGCTTCGGGGTGTTCTCCGCACACGCGCAGAGCGGCAACGCCGGCGCCGTGCGCGGTGCGGTCACCGATCCCTCCGGCGCCGTGATTCCCAAAGCAACCGTTCATCTCACTGACAAAGTCAGCGGCTTCGACCGCACCACTACCACCGACGCCTCCGGTCAGTTCACCTTCTCCAACGTTCCGTTCAATCCATATACCATCGACGTCTCCGCCAAAGGCTTTGCTTCGCTGAGCCAGCCCGTAGAGATTCGCTCCTCGGTGGGAATCAATGTGAATTTTGTTCTCCAGGTTGAAGGCGCAAGCCAAACCGTCACCGTCGAGTCTGGCGGCGATCTCATCGAGGATGACCCGACCTTCCATACCGACGTCGATCGCGACATGTTCACCAAGGTGCCGCTCGAAAGTCAGTCTTCAGGCCTCAGCGCGCTCGTCACCCAAACCACCCCCGGTGTCTCTGCCGATTCCAACGGCCTCTTTCACGGCCTTGGCGACCACGCCTCGAACTCCTTCTCCGTCGACGGCCAGTCCATCACTGACCAGCAAAGCAAGGTATTTTCCAACCAGCTCCCCTCGAATTCCATTCAGTCCATCGAAGTCATCAGCGGTGCGCCGCCCGCCGAGTATGGCGACAAGACCAGCCTCGTCATCGTGGCCACCACCCGCTCCGGCCAGGGTGTAACCACGCCCACCGGCAGCGCCTATGGCTCCTATGGCACTTTTGGCTCGGCTGCCGGCGGCTTCGATCTCTCTTATGGTCGCGCTGGCTGGGGCAACTTCGTCGAGGCTGATGGCTTGAATACGGGCCGCTTCCTCGATCCACCCGAATTTACCGTACTCCACGACAAGGGAAACGAAGAAAACCTCTTCGATCGCATCGACTACAGCTTCACCCAGGCCGATTCCATTCACCTCGACCTGAACTACAGCCGCTCCCGGTTCCAGACCCCCAATGCCTTCGACAATCTCGATGTCCAAAACGTTGAAAACGGCAGCGCGGCTCTTGGCGGTGGCGCCAGCGCCAGTCCCGTCTTCGCCAGCGCGGGCAATACCGATCAGGCTTCCAAAATCAACACCTACAATGTCTCGCCCACCTACACGCGGGTCATCAGCAACGACTCGGTCTTCAACCTTGGCATCTTTGTCCGCAGAGACGGATACAACTACTACCCCAGCGGCAATCCTCTTGCCGATCTTGGGCCCTCAAACCTGCAAACCTCATCCATCTCCCAGTACCGGACGCTCACCAACACCGGAATCCACGCCGACTACTCCTACGTGAAAGGCGTCAGCAACCTCAAGGTCGGTGCGCAATATGAACAGACCTTCCTGCGCGAGAACGACAGCCTCGGCATCGTTGAGAGCACCTACAATTCTCCCTGCGTGAACTCTGTTACCGGCGACTCATTGCCGGGTTACGCCGCTCCCTCTGATTGTCCCGGCGGCGCAGTCATCACGAACGCAAATTACCTTCCTGTCCTTGCGCCCTACGACCTCACCCGCGGCGGCGCCGATTATTCCTACTTTGGTCGCGCCGACGTAAAGGAATTGGCCGCATATATCGAAGACGAGATCAAGGCCGGTCACTGGGATTTCAATCTTGGTCTCCGCGAAGACGTCTACAACGGCCTTACCGACGCCAACCAGACCGAGCCGCGCGTGGGAATCGCATACAACATCAAGCCTTCCGGCACCGTAGCCAGCATCTCGTATGCCCGCACCCTCGAGACGCCCTTCAACGAGAATCTGGTCCTCTCCAGCGAAGGCTGCGCCAACGTCGTGCTTTCTCCGCTGCTCAATTGCACCTCGGGCGTCGCCAGCACCATGAGGCCCGGCTTCCGCAACGAATTCCATGCCAGCCTGCAGCAGGCCCTGGGCAAGAACGTAGTCTTTAGCGGCGAGTACATATGGAAGTACACGCACAACGCTTTCGACTTCAGTGTGCTCGGCAACACGCCCATCACCTTCCCCATCGACTGGCACAACTCCAAGATCCCCGGATACGCGCTCCACGTGGAAGTTCCGAATTACCGCAACTTCACTGCGTATACGGTCATGTCCTCGGTCGCCGCGCGCTTCTTCCCGCCGCAGGTCGCCGGTGCCGGCGCCACCGTGGGCCAAACCGGCCTTCCCTTCCGCATTGATCACGACGAAAGGTTCAACCAGACGACCCACGTTCAATACACCATTTCCCACAACGGCCACTGGGTCAACGGCCTTTGGAGCGGCTTTAACTGGCGCTACGACTCCGGCCTTGTCGCCGGGTCGACGCCCTGCTACGGCGTCACCGATCCCAACACGCCCTGCACCAACAGCTCCACAACCCTCGGCGGCCAGCCCGCTGTCGCCATGGTCGATAACAATATTCCTGCCACCACCAACCCGGTCACCGGAGCGAGCGTCGCGCTCCCCTTATCGGCCGATGAGGAGTTTCAGGCCGGCTTTGAGTGCAACGGCGTCAAAGCCACGCCCACCGAGGCCCTTCCCGCCGTCTGCCCGGCTAGCGAGTTTACGTCCAGCCTCATTCGCATTCCCGCGCCCAACGCCGGCGACAACGACCACGACCCGCAGCGCATCGCGCCGCGCAGCCTCTTCGATCTGTCGCTCGGAAAAACCAATCTCTTCAACCGGGAACACTTCAAGACCGACCTTGATCTGACCGCGATCAACGTCGCCAACAAGTACGCGCTCTACAACTTCCTTTCAACCTTCAGCGGCACGCACTACGTCACTCCGCGCGCCATGACGGCGAAGCTAACGTTCAACTTCTAGATTCCGGACACTGAGGTTTGTAGAAAATCGATCTTTCATCCTGAGCGAAGTTTGGCGCACCGATGCCTCAACGGTGCGCCAGGCGGAGTCGAGGAATCTGCGGTTGCCATTATGAAAGGCTGTCCACCGCTCGGGTGTAAGCCTGAAAAATCCCGTCCCCGAAGCACGCGAAAATTACCTTCTGGATCGCGTCGCTTGAGACGATCTCCGCTACCGTCTCGCTCACCGCGATCTTCACCGCGCGCTCCACCGGAAACCGGTACACCCCGCAGCTGATCGCCGGAAACGCCAGCGACTGAATCCCGTTTTCCCGTGCAATCCTGAAAACCGAGAGGTAGCAGCTCTTCAAAAGCTCCGGTTCGCCACGCTCGCCGCCCGCCCACACCGGCCCCACCGTATGAATCACAAACTTCGCCGGCAGCTTGTAGCCCTTCGTCAGTCGCGCCTCACCCGTGGGGCAGCCGCCGATTTGGTAGCACTCGTCGAACAACTCCGGCCCCGCCGCCCGATGAATCGCTCCGTCCACGCCGCCCCCGCCGAGCAGGCTCTCGTTGGCCGCGTTCACGATCGCATCCACCGCAAGCGTTGTGATATCGGTCTTCACCACCACGATCTTGCTCGTCATCGCAGCCTCGCCGCTCGATCCAGTCCTCGAGAGCATCGTAAACCCGGCGGCGTCCTGGTCCCGCAGCCGGCCGCAAATCTCTTATTCCATTGCCGTTACCTCGACCGATTCCCGCCTCGAGTTAACCCTGCCAAAAGTTTTCTCTTTCGCCGCACGCCGAATCTCTGGCATACTTGAATGTGCCCACCAGGTACGGCCAATCTCAAAAACTCAGCAACGAGGTTGCATCGATGTCGGCAAAGTATGTCTTTGTGACGGGCGGAGTTGTGTCCAGTTTGGGCAAAGGCCTCGCGGCGGCTTCCATCGGCTGCCTGCTTGAGAGCCGCGGCCTTCGCGTCAACCTGATGAAGTTTGATCCCTACCTCAACGTCGATCCCGGCACCATGTCGCCCTTCCAACACGGCGAGGTCTTCGTTACCGACGACGGCGCCGAAACCGACCTCGACCTCGGCCATTACGAGCGCTTCACCCACGCGCCCCTCTCGCGCGACAACAACTACACCACCGGCCGCATCTACGAGCAGATCATTTTGAAAGAGCGCCGTGGCGACTATCTCGGCAAAACCGTTCAGGTCATTCCCCACGTCACCAACGAAATCAAAAACGCCATGCGCAAGGTCGCCTCAAACGGCGCCGACGTCACCATCGTTGAAATCGGCGGCACCGTCGGCGACATCGAATCGCTGCCGTTCCTCGAGGCTATCCGCCAGATGCGCCAGGAGCTCGGCCGCGAAAACACCGTCTTTGTCCACGTCACGCTCGTTCCCTGGATCGCCGCCGCGCAGGAGCTCAAAACCAAGCCCACCCAGCACTCCGTCAAGGAACTCCTTTCCATCGGCATTCAGGCCGACATTCTTCTTTGCCGCTCCGACCGCGCCCTCAGCCGTGACATCAAGCAGAAGATTGCCGCCTTCTGCAACGTCGAAGAAAAGGCCGTCATCGGCGCTAAAACCGTGCCCTTCATCTACGAGGTTCCGCTGGGCTTTGCCGAGGAGGGCGTCGATTCGCTCATCCTCAAGTACCTGCACAAGGAAGCGCCTGAGGCCGATATCTCCCGCTGGCGCGATCTCGTCCAGCGCTGCTACCACCCCAGGGACGAGGTCTCCATCGCCATCGTCGGCAAGTATGTGGAATACGAGGACAGCTACAAGTCGCTCAAGGAAGCGCTCACGCATGGGGCGATGTCACAGAACTTGAAGCTCAAAATTCACTGGATTGAAGCCGAGGGCCTGGAGTCCTCCGGCCCCGACGATCGCGGCTATGAAGCGCAGCTCGAAGGCTACGACGGCATCCTCGTTCCCGGCGGCTTCGGCAAGCGCGGCATCGACGGCATGTTGAACGCCATCCGCTACGCGCGCGAGAAGAACGTGCCCTACTTCGGCATCTGCCTCGGCATGCAAACCGCCTGCATCGAATTCGCACGCAACGTCTGCGGCTTGAAAGACGCCAACTCCAGCGAATTCGACCCCGCCACCGAGCACCGCGTCATCTACAAACTGCGCGAGCTGCTGGGCGTCGAAGAGATGGGCGGGACCATGAGACTGGGCGCGTGGACCTGCATCCTGCAGGAAGATTCGCTCGCCTCGCGCGCCTATGACGGCCAGAAGGAGATCAGCGAGCGCCACCGCCATCGCTACGAGTTCAACCGCGAGTACGAGGCGCTCCTGACCGGCGCCGGCCTGCGCATCTCGGGCTCCACGCCCGACCAGACCTATGTCGAGATCGTTGAAATCCCCGGCCACCCCTATTTCCTCGGCTGCCAGTTTCATCCCGAGTTCAAATCCAAACCCCTCGAGCCGCACCCGCTCTTCCGCGAATTCATCGTCGCCAGCTACAAAAACCGCCAGCATCGCACTCATATCGAGTCCGTCGCCAGCCACGTCGTGCAGTAAAATCCTCCAATATGCGCCGCGCGCGCGGATTACCCATGCCGCGTAAATACATCTACATCGCCGCCACGCTCGTGGCGTCCACCATCATTCTTCCGTTTCAGGAGCACTCTTGGGCGCTCTACATGGGGGCCTGTGTCGGATACTCGGTTCTTGTTTTCGGCCTTCGCTGGCTCGCCGTGCGAAATTGGAAATCGCTCGCGCCAGCGGCCATTGGCCCAACGCTTACAGGAAAACTCCTTCTCACCCATGCCAATTTCCTCGCTGCGGTCGTCGCTTGGGTATGGCTCTTAATCGCCTGGGCTCCTCGTGCGCCGTACATTCTTCGCACTGAGGACTCCGACCGTCCGTATCTTGGGCTTGCGTTTATAGGCGTTCTGGGGCTTACGTTCTTGGAGATGTTCGAGCAGCGATTTCTCCGTCCGGAACTAAATCCCGGATACTCGTGGCGCCAAATTGGCACGATGGCCCAGACAGGACGTGCGCGCAATGTTCGATGACCTCGACACAGCGGAGCAAAAAACCGAAAAGCCGTCAAAGCCTGCCAAACAAAGATCGTCGTGGTGGATCGGACGCTGGGCCCACGTGATCGCAGGCTTGGTCTTCTGCGTACTTTATTTCCCGTTCGATCGTTATGCGTGGAGTTGGCAAGTCGCGGCGACGGTGGCGTACATCGTGTTTATGCTTTGCTGCACTTGTGGGCTGTCTTTTAAGGATTCAGACGATTTCTTCGGCAACTTTCGTGTCCCAGAGTACATGGCGACGTTGTTCGCTAGGCAAATCCTGGTCTTGGCCTTAGTTAGCGCGGGAGCCTGGATTTGGCATCGCCTGATCCCGATCCTGCCGTCTTGGGCGACTCAGGGCCCTAGGCTCCCGCTCTGGGATCTCTTCGGCATTATCTTGTTCTATCTTGTCGCGGTAAAGGAAGCCTCCTGGATGGCTGCAAAGATTAAGAGCAAGTTCCCTGAGCTTGAAGACTCGGAATAACGAAGACTCGCCTCACGCTTACAGGGTTTGCCGGCTGCGCTCATCAGTTCTTTTTGGGGTGTCACGGGAACCCAATCACATCGTCGCTCGCTTCCAGGCCCTCTACCGGCTCCTCTGGCGCTCGCCTCTCCTCCGGACCTGGCGCCCTGGCGTGCGCCTTCTTCCTCACCATCTCAAGGCCTTCCAGCACCAGCTCCCGCACTGTCGTGCCCCGCTCCGCCGCCAACACCTTCACGGCTCGATAGATATCGTCCGGCAAATCCACCGTCGTACGCATCCAGCCATATTAGCATATTTATGTATCTATGCCTATGCCTCAGACGTCCCAGTTTTCTCTAAACTTTATTGCCCCATCCCTGCCGCCTTGAAGCGATTTCACCTGAGCTCGCGTCTACTACCAACGGAGCACGGATTTCGAGTCGGATTTTGATCAAAAAGCACGCCTTCCGAACCCCCTGCGCGAACCCGGACTCCGGCCCCGCGCGTCTGATGGACCAGTCCGGTACTCAGCCTCAAAAACTGCCCTCCGGGTTATTGACAATGATTTCCCGGCGGGCCTATCGTGTCTAAGTTTTTGGCATAAGAAACGAAAGGATGGAGATAAAGATGGTCGCCTATTTCCAGCTTCAGCCTGCTGAAGCTGAGCTGCAAGATTTGGCAGAGCAATACTGGCAAACCGCCGGAGAGAAGGAGCACGAGCTCGAAAAGGCTGCCTTCG
>JASHSG010000358.1 GCA_030040935.1 Acidobacteriaceae bacterium
TGCAATGAGGGCGGCAGGGTAATTGCGTTTACCGCGCGCACGCTCGAAACGGGCGAAAAGGTGGGCGCGAAGTACCTCAATTCATCGGAGACTCCGCTTTATACGAAAGGCCACGTTCTCTTCAACCTGGATAAGGCGAAGCCAGCGATTCGCGCCATGGAGTTTGCCTTGCTGGTGGAAGGCCAGATGGATTGCATCAGCGTGTTTCTGGCTGGAATTCAAAATGTGATTGCGAGCAGTGGGACGGCTTTTACCGAGCAGCAGGTGGCGATCCTCAAGCGGCACACGTCGAACGTGATCGTGAACTTTGATCCGGATGCCGCGGGCGCGAATGCCGCCGAGAAATCGATCGCGCTGCTGACGGAGGAGGGATTTGCGGTCAAGATTGTCACGCTCGAAGGAGGGCTCGATCCCGACCGGTTTATCCGCGAGCGCGGAATAGAGGCCTATAAGAATGCGCTGCGCGAGTCGCGGCGGCAGGCAGACTACCTGATTGAACGGGCAAGGATACTTTTTCCGGGAGCAAGCGCGGAGCAGAAGGTGAAGGCGATGAACTTTCTGCTGCCGCACATCCGGCGCCTGCCGGAGGCGCTAGCGAGAGAGCAGTTTGCTGCTGACGCGGCGCAAAAACTGGGGATTGGGTCGGCGGTGCTGCGTGAGGAGGTGCGGCTGGCGGCGCTGCGGCGGCGAGAGAGGGTAGAGGATCGGGCAGCGAAACTGACAGAAGTGGAGCGCGTGCTGCTGCGTGCGCTGGCCGTGACCGATCCCGAGGGCGCGGAGGCGCGGCTGCTGGCGGCAGAGGCTTTGACGAACAACGCGGCGTGGTTTGAGCACCTCGGCTCATTTGGTGCGATGCAGACGTTGGCCAAGAGGGCGGCAAAGGACCCCATGGATGCAGTCGAGGATCCGCGCCAACGAGCGCTGCTGGCCGAGGCGCTGCTCGGCGAGAGCGGGCCGCCAACGGCAATCGAGGCGGAGAGCGCGGTGCAGGAGGTTGAGGAGCGTGCGCTCGAGGGCCGGCTGCGCGAGCTCCGGACGCGGATTGCCGAGGCCGAACGGAACAGCGACTTTGGCGGGGTCGCGCTCTTGACCCAGAATAAGCTGGAACTGGACCGGGCACTGCGGCGGCTGCACCGCCAGAAGACGCCGGAACGATAGGCAGGTTTCTCAGTGCGATGGCCGGAAAGGCTGACGGGTGAGCATCTTGGTGCGTCGAAATGGCTCTTCAGAGCGTCTAATTCAGTGAGCGGGACCGGGATCGGGTGGCTGAAACCGGGTGACGAAGCAGCTGCGGTTGCGGGAATGGGTTGAGATTTCCGCCGAGTTTTTGCTGGCGCTGGTAAGTGCAGTTGTGGTAATCTATTGATCTCAGTGAGGATGCGCGCCCCCTTTGCCCCACACATGAGCTGCGGCTCGCGGGCGACCCAGGCGAAACCTGAAGCGCGGCCATCCTGTTCCGAGAAAAATTGTCACCGCTTTTGCGGGCTTGCGGATGTGTATGCGAGCGAGGATTTCCTTTGGGAGGTCTTCATTCTGCGCGTTTGAATCCGGCCGCGGAGCGGGTTGGCAGTAGGGCGCGGATCAATCTGCGCGGGCGAGCGAAACGGCGCGCGCGATCGGAACAAAGCGGGGCCGAAGAATTGAATTCGAGCAAGACGCTCGGTGACAGCGTCACTTGCTGAAGAGAGCAGGCAGATTTTGGCGATTGAAGACAAATTCGAGGAGGATGTGCACGGTTTGATCGAGACCGGCAAGGAGAAGGGCTATCTCACCTACGGCGAGGTGAACGACGCGCTGCCGGATGAGATTGGCTCTCCCGACGATCTCGACGATCTGATCACAACCATCGGCACGCAGGGCATCGACCTGCTCGACACTCCGAAATTTCCCGGCGACAAGGATTTTGAGCTGGAAGAGGGAGAGGACGTCGAGCTGGATCTGACGCCGGGAACGCTGGAGAAGACCAACGATCCGGTGCGGATGTACCTGCGCGAGATGGGGACTGTGCCGCTGCTGACGCGCGAGGGCGAGGTCGAGATCGCCAAGCGCATCGAGCGCGGACAGAACCGTGTGCTGAAGGCGATTTCGCGTTCGCCGATCGTGATCCGCGAAGTGGCGGCGCTGGGCGAAGACCTGAAGCGCGGCGTGCGCAACGTGAAAGAAGTGGTGATTTTCGACGAGGAGGAGCTCACCGAAGAGGTAGTGCAGGCGCGCGTGAAGGCCACCGTGGCGCGTACGGACACGCTGGTGAAGCACCAGAAAAAAGCCGCGCAGATTGAAGAGAAACAGGCGGCGATTTCGCCCGGGAACAAGGCGAAGGTGAAGGAGGCGCGACGGCTGCGCTGGGCATTGGGCCGCGAGAGGGTGTTCATTTCGCGCATCGTGCGCGAACTGAAATACACGGCGCTCGAACGCAAGCGCCTGCTGGACAAGGTCAACAAGACCGTGGACACCATGCGCACGCTGGAGCGGCAGATTCGCTCTCTGGAGCAGAAGTACGAAGCTTCGAAGAGCGAGGAGATGAAGAAGGAGTACCGGCGCCAGCAGAAGAACTGCCGGACGGACCTGGAGAAAATCGAAGGCGACGCGGGCGTGTCGATTGTGGAGCTGAAGCGCACGCAGCGCGAAATGATCCAGGGCGATATGGATGCCGAGCAGGCGAAGCGCGAGCTGATCGAGGCCAACCTGCGGCTGGTGGTGTCGATCGCCAAAAAGTACACCAACCGCGGACTGCAGTTCCTCGACCTGATTCAGGAGGGCAACATCGGCCTGATGAAGGCGGTGGACAAGTTTGAGTACCGGCGCGGATATAAATTCTCGACTTACGCAACGTGGTGGATCCGCCAGGCAATCACGCGCGCGATCGCCGACCAGGCGCGTACCATCCGCATTCCGGTGCACATGATCGAAACCATCAACAAGCTGATCCGGACCAGCCGGCAGCTGGTTCAGGAGCTCGGACGCGAACCCTCGAGCGAAGAGATCGCGCGGCGCATGGACATTCCGGTGGCGAAGGTGCGCAAGGTGCTGAAGATTGCTCAGGAGCCGATCTCGCTCGAGACGCCGATCGGCGAAGAGGAAGACTCGCACCTGGGAGATTTCATCGAGGATCGCCAGGCCGTGTCGCCATCCGAAGCCGTGATCGGAGTGAATCTGAAGGAGTACACGTCACAGGTGCTGCGCACACTCACGCCGCGCGAGGAACGCGTGATCAAGATGCGCTTTGGGCTTGAGGATGGCAGCGAACACACGCTGGAAGAGGTTGGACAAAGTTTCCAGGTGACGCGCGAACGCATCCGGCAGATTGAAGCGAAAGCTCTGCGCAAACTGCGGCATCCAAGCCGGAGCCGCAAGTTGAAGGCTTTCGTTGAAGGCGTGAAGGAACTGTAGCGAATTGGCTGGATTCAACTGTTAAGGAGCCGCGACCGGAATCAAGGTTGCGGTTTTTCTTTGCGCGCTAGAAGCCGTAGTTTTTCTTTCGCAGGGCATTTTTATAGGCGTCGCGCGCTTTCTTGGCCGCCAGTTCCGCATCGTGGAGTTTGAAGCCGGCGTCATCCCACTTCTCCATCTGAACCATCGAGTGGTCTGCGGTCGCGAGGGATTCCTCGGCGCGAATCGCATCAACCCACCGGTTCACCGCCTGCCGGTAGGAGCTCAGCAAATGGTCGAAATCCAAATTGTCCATGTGTGTGAAGGTAAGAATGATCCGGCGGTGCGTCAATCCAGGACGCCGACTTTTCACGAAAGATTCACGAGCCTGACGACACGCGGAAGCTGATTTTTTTGCGCCGCGGCATTCGCTGCCAGGCTGCGAGCTTAAGAAGGGACCGCCATGGCCTGATCCTGCAGTGGTCGCCGCATCTGTCTGATAAAATTCCGGTTGGTTCCGGCTCTGTTTCACCCGGAATTGATCGTTTCGCTGAAGATTTCCGGACTGAGGCAATGAGGTGCCCCAATGCAAGAAATGAGCAGGCGGCAGTTCGGCAAGACCGTGGCCGCGACCGCAGCGCTGGCCAACGTTGGCATCTCTCAAAAATCATTGGGTCAAGCAGCGGAGTCGAGAAACCTCAAGTTCCCGGGGGGATTTGTGTGGGGTTGCGCGACCGCTGCATACCAAATTGAAGGGGCGGTCAAAGAGGACGGCCGCAAGCCGTCGATTTGGGATGTATTCGCCCACACACCGGGAAAAACACACGACGGCGACACGGGCGACATCGCCGACAACTCGTATCACCTGTTTAAGGAGGACACGCGCCTCCTCAAGGATCTGGGGGCGGGCGCGTATCGAATATCGATCTCGTGGCCGCGCATATTTCCCGACGGCAGGGGCCAGCCGAATCCGTTAGGCCTGGATCATTACAAGCGCGTTTTAGATGAGCTGCTGGCGAACGGGATCACTCCCTACGTCACACTCTTTCATTGGGACCTGCCCGTTGCGCTGGCGGGCGGCTGGCAGTCGCGCGACACCGCGAAGGCCTTCGCGGACTATGCGGGCTATGTTTCGCGCGAGCTCTCCGACCGCGTGCAATATTTCATGACCGTCAATGAATTCGATTCCTTCACCAACCTTGGATACAAGACGGGCAAGTTTGCGCCGGGGCTGATGCTGTCAGCGGCCGATGTGAACCAAGTGCGCCACAACGCACTGCTTGCGCACGGACTGGGTGTCGAGGCAATTCGAGCCAGCGCTTCGGGGACCCAAGTGGGCCTGGCCGAGAACCCAACGGCCTTCGTGCCTGTGATCGAGGATGAAAAGAATATCGAGGCGGCGCGGCGGGCAACGCGGGAAGAAAATGTCGCGTTCCTGACCGCGGTTCTGGAAGGAAAGTACACCGAGGGCTACCTGGAACGCGAAGGAAAGAATGCACCGCAAGTCGCGGCCGGCGATATGCAAACCATCGGGAGCCCGATCGACTTTTTGGGTTTGAACGTCTATGCGCCGTTCTATGTGCGCGCCGACGATTCGCAGACGGGGTATGCGATCGTGCCGCGGCAAGTTTCGTATCCGCACATGGCTTCGCCGTGGATTGCAGTCGGCCCCGAAGTGATGTACTGGGCGGTGCGGAACGTTTGCGAATTGTGGCGTCCGGCGGCCATTTACATCACAGAAAACGGGTGTTCAGCCGACGATGTGATGACCGCAGACGGACGGATAGAAGACACCGATCGCGTGATGTACCTGCGCAACCATCTGACGCACCTGCACCGCGCAGCGGCAGAGGGCTATCCCGTGAAGGGCTACTTCGTTTGGAGCCTGCTCGATAATTTTGAGTGGGCCGACGGCTACAGCAAGCGGTTTGGAATTCATTACGTTGATTTCAAGACGGAAAAACGCACTGCGAAGTTGAGCGCGGAGTGGTATCGCGAAGCGATTCGGCGGAACGCCGTAGTGTAGCGCTGATTTGCTCACGCGACCTTTACTTGCTGGCAAACGCAAGAAGGAAATCCGCCATCATGTGACAAGCTTCGATTGACTCGGGCAACTGCGGGTTGTACCAGAACGCATGAGGCATGGCATCAAAGACCACGAGCCGAGCATCGACGCCCGCGCGCAGGAAGGCGCGATGCAGGTTCACCGTGGCGCTGAGCAGGGCGTCGCGTCCGCCGGTGACGAAGAGCGTTGGCGGCATGCCGTGCAGGTCAGCATAGATGGGCGAGAGCACTGGATCTTTCGGATCGGAATTGCCGATGTAATAGGGATCATGCGGGCCCGGTGGCGAAGGATCGAGATGCCCGGAAAGGCCAGTCAGGGAGTAGATTGACGCCGAATCCCCGGCGCGCGCGAAGTCGCCGAGGCCGCTGAAGATCCCCAGGGCCGCCGGCAGCGGTATGCCCAACTGCTTCAGCTTCACAGCCACTTCGCCGGTCATGATGGCTCCGGCCGAAGTTCCGTAAATGACGATGCGCGAAGGCTTGTACGTTTTCAACAGCTCTTTATAGACAGCAATCGCGTCGTCGACGCCTGCGGGAAAGGGGTTCTCCGGCGCAAGGCGATAGAGCACGGCCACAACCGTGACCTGAGCATAACTGGCGATAGAAATGGATTCACTGTAGGAGCCGGAATCGGAGTTGAAACTGCCGCCGTGCAGGTTCACAAAGACTTTGTCCCGATTGGCAGCCGGGATCTCGGGCGGAGTCACGATATGCACGGGAATGCCGGCGATCTGGTCTTCGTTAATCCGATTGGGACAGATTTTCGTCCAGGCAATGCGCGCTTGCGCAGTGTACGCATTCATACGAGCGCGCCGCTGGGCCAGCGATTCCGGCGGTCTCTGATCGGGTGCGGCCTGCCCCAGCCAATGCTGCGCTTCGGTGCTGATCGTGGCCGGCACGGGAACTACCCTCGTCACATGAGCGGTTCCCTGTGCGTCGATGTAGCTGGTGTCGCTCGTTGGCGCCTGGGACGCAGTGGTCGGCGACAATTGCTGTGCGGCCAGGGAGGCCGAGGTCAACAGAGCAGCGACGGCTGCGCGACAGGGTCCGAAATACATGGGCATTGCTCCTTCCAGGCAAACAGGCTGAACCGCTACGAATTCTGTCACGATTAGGCAAAGGCCGTCCAACACGCCCAAGGACATGCGCGGGACATCAACCAATCGAAGGGGCGAATCGAACGCAGAGGCGGAGCCGTGGCGAGGGGGGAAGCATTCAGAAGATACTTCGAAGGGCGTGCTGGCGGAGCAGAGGAGCGCACCGTGCGGCGCTCCCCCGTGCCGGATCTCGATTTTCCCGGATTCGATTAATGCGGTAGAACAAGCAAGTCGGCCGCCAGCAATTTCTCTGTCAGCCGGTCCACAGCCAGGGGAAATCTGTAACCAATTGTCCTCATGCCTACGCCAAGCATCGTTGCAGTCTCTTCCTGCGTGTAGTCCTGAATCACGACGCGGCTCAACAATTCGCGATCGAGAATGCTGAGCCGGTTGAGGCAGTGTTCGATGTCGAGCACGAAGATGACTGCGTCTTCAAATGTCCGAACGGGACGGCTGGATGCCCAACCGCGCCCGACCGGATCGCCCAGAATCGAAGGTGCCCTGCCCACCTGCATTGAAGCATACAAGTAGCGCCGCAATAGACTCTCGGTGTGCTTCCTATAGAACGCGAGATTGGCTGGAGGTTTGTGGCTATGCTTTTCAAGCCCCAAAGCCTCCCGCCCGGCGGTCTGCCGTTTCGATTTCCTTTGTTTAAATTTCCAAAACGCCTCAGCGGAGCTGGGTTCCCATTCCATTGGCAACTGAAAGGCTGCGCTCATTCGACGCCTCCAGTTGCCTGAGCCACCGCCCAAACCCTAGAAAGTTTGGTGCGGCTCGGACGCCCGCGCCGCTTGCGACTTTCAGGCGATGGAAATTCTCTTAGTTTAGATCGACATTCTCTACAGTACACACTCCCTTGATTCAGGGCCCGATACCAAAGGCAACCACACCCTTCGCAAATCTTCAGTTGCACGCGCACTTCCATGACCGATTCTCCACATATCTTTCTTCTCCCGATGGAATGTTGTGATGCTCGTTGTTCCCCGGGGTGTAGAGAACCAAGCTGGACAATTCAGGTTTCTCACGTCCTGATGGGGGATTGCCGCCTGGGTTCCCTTGTTTTCTGTCATGACCATCGGCGCGCAGATCCTGGAATGCTCTCGACTGGCTTGTCCACTGCGTCCCGAGGGAGCGCATTGGCGCGGGAATGGAGATGCCGACTTAATCAGATTCTTCATCTTCCGGCAATGTTCAATCGCCGCCGCGAAAGGCAGAACTTCGCCTCCGCCTGGCGCAACGGCGATCAAGCGTTTCCCAAAGAATTCCCACAAGCCAGTGCTTGATTTAGTAAAGCAAATGTATGGTTTCGTTTCCTACACGTCAATGACTGGCTACAACTTTTCGGTGATTCTCTGTCTGATAGCGAACATGGCGCTCAAAATAAAGGAATACGGATGGAATTAACTTTTCGAAAGGAAATAGGGTCAAGTTCTGCCCTATTGCTGGCGGCAAATTTTCCATAGATGAATTTCACGCAGATGTACGAGCGCCTCCGCCTGGAACTGCTGCGCAGAATTCAGCGCGGGACGCTCAGCGTCTCGCTTCTGGGCCGCCAAACGGGATTCGGCCAAGCACATCTGTCCAATTTTCTCCATAGCCGGAGACAACTTTCACTCGAGGCGATGGACCGGATCCTTAGGGCGCAGCACTTGTCAGCGCCTGATTTGTTTCCTTCAGCGCAAAGGGCGGAGTCCTTGCCGGAAGATGACGGAATCTGCGCCGTCCCTGTTACCTCACACGCGGTGGCACTATTCGAACCGGTCATTCGACCCTCTGCGATTCAATCGCTGCTGCGTCTGCCGGCAGCGTCACTCGAATCGGTTCATTCGCGAACTTCGGGCGCGAGACGCGCATGGGAGCGATTTGTGGCGGTTCGGGTGCCGACTCCCGATGCTCCGCCCATGGATCCGCTGGTGCAGCCGGAGGCGATCGCGCTCATCGATCGACATTACAACTCTCTCCTTCCCTACCGGCCCAATCGCGCCAATCTCTATGCGGTGCGAGACGGCTCGCACCTGACATTCCGCTATGTGGATTTTCTCGCCAGCCGCCTGGTGCTGCGCCCACACAACATTGCATTTCCAGTGGAACTGATCGATGTAAATCCGGGAGAATCTCCCAACGACCTGCTGGCCGGAAGAATTGCGCTGATTTTGAATGAACTTTGAGGGTTATTTGAGCGCAGTCGGCGCGCGGGTACGCCCGCGATCTTACGCTTCGTCGTGAAGGCGCCGGAGCCGGCCTGCCTGCAGGAGGCCCGAAGCTGTGCCGGGCACTGGAGATTCCAATTGCCGGCGTCGAGTCAACGTCGGGTGGGCTTCTCGGGACCATGCGGTATCTGGTGCAACGAGCCGTCGATATCGTTCGCAGCGATGTGTCGTAGAAGGGCGGAGTGACGGGCCTGATGAAGACAACCGCGCTGTGTGAGGCTTTCGGCGTGAACTGCGAAGTGCATACGACGACGAATGCGCTCAAGGATGTGACCAATCTGCATTTAAGCTGCATGATCCGCAACTGCGAGTATTTCGAGGTGCCGATCTGACAGGAACCGTTTAGCTTTGGCGCACGGAATCCGATCACGATCGACAGCGAGGGATTTGTGCATCCGAATGGAGGACCCGGGTTGGGCGCCGAAATCGACGTTGACTTTCTGGACAATCACCTGATCTCAAAGGTTTAGGCGGCGCCGAATCAGATCCCGCGGAACGCGCCACTGTCGAAATCGCGCTCGGCTTCGGCGATGTCGCTGGGCCGACCGAGATCGCGCCAATAATAGTCGTCGGCGCGGAAGGCAAGGATCGCTTCACCCTCGCAGGCGAGACGCAGATAGGCGGGAATGATGGAAAACGAGCCTTCTTCAGGAAGATTGACAAAGATGCGGGACGAAATGACGTGGATGCCGGAAAAAGCGAGCGAGCTCACTTGTTGCGCCGGGAGGGCCCACTCGATTTCCGCATCGCGGCCGGCGCGGCGGCCGCAGAGCCGGTCATGCTCGTTGAACAACAAGGGCCGCGAAGTGTCGCGAAGTTGAACGGCCAGCGTGGCGAGGGCGTTGTGCTCGGTGTGGAAGCGCAGCATGCGTGTGAGATCGATCGTACTGAGAACATCGACGTTGTGGACGAAAAACGGTTCGTTTTTGCTCCCGGTGTCTTCAAGGAAGAACCATGCGGCGTGTTTGAGGCCGCCGCCGGTATCGAGCAGTATCTCCTCACGTGAGATTTCAATGCGCATGCCGAAATTGCGATTGGCTGCAAGGTAATCGATGATGCGGTCGGCGAAGTAGTGAACATTGACAATCACTTCGTTGACGCCGAAGCGGCGCAGGCGGCTGAGGGCGAGCTCCAGTAAAGTTCGACCGCCGACGGTTACCAGCGCTTTGGGCCGGTCGTCGGTAATCGGCCGCAGGCGCGTGCCCAGGCCGGCGGCAAGAATCATCGCCTTCATTTAAGTCGCCTCCCCGGACATCCCTGATTTTTCAAGCTGGGTGTGACGGACGACGACCTCTACACCGACGGTGCCGCGCAAGTGCTTTGCCAACTGCTCCGCCAGATACACCGAGCGGTGCTGACCGCCGGTACAGCCGAAGCAAACCATCAGGCTGGAGAAGCCGCGATCGCGGTAGTTGGCGACGCTGGCATCGACAAGCGATTGAGCGTGGGACAAAAACTCGCGGACGCTCCGGTGCTGGTTGAGATATTCGATCACCGGCGCGTCGCGGCCGGTCAGGGAGCGGAACTGTTCTTCACGGCCGGGGTTGGGGAGACTGCGAGCGTCGAATACAAATCCGCCGCCGTTGCCCGATTGATCGGCAGGAATGGACTGGTGGAAGGAAAAGCTGAATACGTGGACGATGAGGCCGGTGGCCGGAACCGGGTGGTTCTGCAGCTTGTCGCTGGTCGACATTCTCTCGAGTGCATCGAGAAGCGCCGGTACCGCGATGGGCAGCTTGACATGCTCCGCAAGCCAGCGCAGGTTTTTGAGCGCGTAAGGAACACTTTCGAGGAAATGCGTCTTGCGTTCATAAAAGCCGCGGAAACCGTACGCGCCCAGCGCTTGCAGAATGCGAACATAGACGAAGGCGTAATAGTGCTCCATGAATGCGTCGCGTCTGAGATCGATGAACCCGGCGAGGCAGTCAAGATAGTGGTCGAGCAGTTGCCGGCGCAGCTCGGGCGGAAGATCGGCCTTGCCGTCGTAGAGCAGAGAAGCGATGTCGTATTGGAGCGCGCCTTTGCGGCCGCCCTGATAGTCGAGAAACCAGGGCTGGCCGTCCCGCAGCATGATGTTGCGCGATTGGAAGTCGCGATAGAGGAAATAATCATGTGGCGCGCCCAGGAGAAATTTTGTCAGGCGCGTGAAATCGAGTTCCAAAGCCTGTTCGTTGAAGGGGATGCCCGCGAGGCGGAGAAAGTAATACTTGAAATAGTTGAGATCCCAGGCGATGGACTGGCGGTCGAAGCTCGCGCGCGGGTAGCAGACTTTGTAATTCAGGCCACGACCGGCCTCAACCTGAAAGCGCGGCAGGACTGCCACGGCCTCACGATAGGCATCGACAACCTGCGAAGCGATCGATTCACCGGAACGATTGGCGCTCAGGAATTCAAAGAGCGTAGTGTCGCCCAGATCTTCTTCGAGGTACGCGCCGTGGCTGAGATCCTCGGCATAAATTTGCGGGACTGGAAGGCCGTGGCGGCGAAAATGGCGCGAGAATTCGAGAAAGGCAACATTTTCCTCGCGCACTGAATAAAGAATGCCGATGGCGGTATGCCCCGCGCCGGCGAGACGGACAATGATGCGCCCCGAACCGCCGAGTTGGCCCTGGAGCGATAGAACGCGATCTGCCGGCGACCGAAAGTGCTGCTCGAAGAGGCGCTTGAGAACTTCCATGGAGATCTACGGGGACTGCTCACGATGCTTCGACAAAGATAGACACGCGAGGGGCGCGGGCGCAAGATGGTGCGACACCTAGAGGTCTGGCTCCGCGGTCATGGAGAGCAGGGACAGACCCGCGGCCGAGCTTCAAGCGGCGTCGTGGGATCGATCAACTCCGTCGAAGCGCACATAGGAAGAGTTCCAGTGCATCTCCACCGAGCCAGTGGGGCCATTGCGCTGCTTGGCGATAATGATCTCCGCTTTGGCCTTGTCGGCGCCAGCGTCGCTGTCGTCGCGATTATAGTAGGAGTCGCGATGAATGAAGGCGACCACGTCGGCGTCTTGTTCGATCGAGCCGGATTCGCGCAGGTCGCTCAGCATGGGGCGCTTGTCGTCGCGCTTTTCATTGCTGCGCGAGAGTTGCGAGAGCGCCATGACCGGTACCTGGAGTTCCTTGGCCATGGCCTTGAGGCCGCGCGAGATCGCGGAAACCTCCTGCACGCGGTTCTCGTAGCCCTTCTTGCCAGTCCCCGGCAGCGACGCTGACATCAACTGCAAGTAGTCGACGACAATGAGATCGAGGCCGCCGGCATTTTGCCTGAGGCGGCGCGCCCTGGCACGCATTTCGGCGAGCGTCGCACCGGCCGAGTCGTCAATATAGATGCGGGACTCGACCAGTTGCTCCAGCGCAGCCTGAAGTTTTTGCTGATCTTCGCGCGGGATGAAACCCGTTTGCAGCTTGCGTTGATCGACCCACGCCTGTGAGGCCAGCATGCGGCGGAGAAGAGACTCGCGGCTCATTTCGAGGCTGAAGATCGCAACGATGGCGCTATGATAGATGGCTGCGTTTTGTGCGATGTTGATGGCCAGCGCGGTTTTGCCCATGGAGGGGCGCGCGGCCACGATGATGAGCTCGCCCTTTTGCAGGCCGCTGGTCATGCGATTGAAATCGGTAAAGCCAGTGTCGAGACCGGTAATCTCGCGAGCATGCTTGTAGAGGTTGTCGATGGAGCCGAAGGAGTCGCGAACGACAACTTCGATGGGCTGCAGACCCTGAGTGAGGCCGGCTTCGCTTACTTCGAGCAGTTGCGATTCGGTCTCGTCGAGAACGCCGATAGCATCCTGGCTCTGGTCGGCGGCTTTGGCGATGGCGGCCGAGCAGATGCCCATGAGGCGGCGCAACATGCTCTTGTCTTTGACAATGCGGATGTAATCCTCAATGACCGGGCGGCGGGGCAAACCCTCTGTAAGCGAGGCGAGGTAGGCTACGCCGCCGACCGATTCGACCTCCTTGTAGCGCGCCAGCTCATTGGACAAGGTGACAATGTCGACGGCACGTCCGGAGTCCATTAACTCGCTCATGCGGAGGAAGATGCGGCGATGCGAGTCGAGCGAGAAGTCGTCGGGCCTGATGAATTCGGCGGCCTCAGCGTGAGCGGCATTGTCGAGCAGGATTGCGCCCAGAATGGTCCTCTCCGCGTCGAGGTTTGCGGGCAGGCCGGCTTCAAGGGTGAGGTCGGGGACGGTGGCCATAGGAAAGAGTGTAGGCCAGAACCGGTCGACCGCAGATTGTGGACAAGGTTCCCTCCGGTGGAAGGTGAGGAAAAAAGGACTGAAGCTTCCCGCTTGGTTGCCGGTCAACTATTCATACGCGAGAAGATGGTGTCGAAATTGCCGGTTTCGGCGGCGAAGCGGAGGGCTTTGACATTCTCGACACAGATTTCCGGCGGAGTCGGATGCGTCTTGAAAATCTCCATGGCCTCGGCGATGAATTTCTCAAGCGGCATGGCACGCGGGTTGTTGAAGCCGTCCATAAGGTGGGTGGCGACGTAGGGAGGAATTAACTCGATGACCTCGATGTTCGAGCTGCAGAGCTGCGCGCGCAGCGAAAGCGTATACGAGTGGAGAGCAGCTTTGGTGGCGCAGTAAGTGGGGGTCTGCGCCCTGGGTAGAAAGGCCAAACCGGACGAGACGTTGATGATGGCGGCGTGCGGCTGCGTTTGGAGATGCGGCAGCAAAGCCGCGGTAAGACGGATGGGTCCGAGCAGATTGGTGGCGACAATAGCCTCTGCGTCGGCCAGGTCGGGCTGCTGCGCGAGCAGGCTCTCCCGGCGCATGATGCCGGCATTGTTGATGAGAACGTTCAGCAACGGAAATTCGGCGATGGCCCGAGCGGCAAAGGCGCGGAGCGACCCCGGATCGTCGATTTCGACTGTAAGGGACTTCATGCCGTGGTTGGCGGCCGTGGTTTCGTCGAGAGCGCGGCGCCTCCGACCGGAGATGATGACCTGATTGCCGAGAGCATGGAAAGATTCGGCGAGGCCGCGACCGATGCCCGAGCCGCCGCCAGTAATGAGAATCGTGTTACCCGTCAGGTTCACGAAAGCCGATGCCTCTGAATGCAATGATACCGGGATTTCGTGAATCTCAAGTGAGGAGGCCGAGGGAGGAGATCGAGCCAAAAGTGGACTGGGCCTGAAGCCTAGTTACCACCTTGGGACAGGCCGCATGAAGAGTGATGTAAATCACTCGCCGACCGCTTGACTCGAAAGGATAATGAGGCATCGATTGCGAGGCACCGCCTTTTGCTGGTCAACCTTGCTATCGGCCTCAACTGATTCCGCGCGGCGCCGTGCCGATAGGGGTCAAAGGAGGATGCCGACGTGGCAGCACAACGCTTCGACGACGCTCACTTCCTGGCAGCCCCGCCTTCCCTGCTCGCGCCTCAGATGCAACTGGCCAGTTACGCCTCCACATCAGCAAGCGCACAAGCGATCGGGACGAGCGTCCTTCACGCCGGTGCAGCGCCGGCCGAAGCGATCGTCAATCTTCGTCTCCTAGGCAAGGGAGTGGTTTGGGCGCTGGCAATCGAATCTGCAACGGCGCTGTGCATCTACGCCCTTTGGCATCTCTATCATCTTTGGATGTAAGCCGCGCCAACCCGCCCGGCGATTTGAGGAAATATGCGTACGCTATCAGTCCGGAGGAGGGCATAGCAGTCCCAGCCTGTGGGCCTTTGCATCCAGACAGTCCCGATACACATTTCGTGTCATATCGAGCCGGCGAACTGCATTTTCAACTTCAAATCTGCGATGATGGAAAGATGTGCCAAACGGCACTTTAAACGGATAGGAACCACCGCCCAAGTGAAACCCGCAATGCGCCGCGTGGCGCTGATCTACAACCCGGTTTCGGGACAGTACTCCGCTCGGCGAAAGGCAGCCGTGGGCGAGATCAAGGCGGTATTACGTAAGGCAGGGGTGGAGTCAGAGGCATTTGAAACCGGGGCGCCGGGCAGCGCCACAACGATCGCGGAAAAGGCAGTTCGGCTGGGCTACGATACAGTGCTCGCCTGCGGTGGAGACGGCACGGTTCATGAGGCCGTGCAGAGCCTGGTGGGCACCGACGTGGCGCTGGGCGTGGTTCCGCTGGGCACCGCCAATGCACTGGCTGCGGATCTGGGATTGATTGCATCACCGGGGAAGGTAGCGCGGACCTTACTCGACGCCGCTCCGGCGCGGATTTCTGTTGGCCGGATCCACTATGCAGACATTTCGGGAAATCCGGGTTCACGATACTTCATCGTGGCAGCGGGGATCGGCGCAGATGCACTGCTGATGTCGCGGCTGGATTCGCGGCTGAAAAGACGACTGGGGTACCTTCTCTATCTGATCGAGGCATTCCGGATCTGGGCGACCTCGTCGTTTCCGCTATTCGAGGCGCAATTGCCATTCAATGGAAACGGGGGTGGGCGCGTCGTCGAGGTCTCGCAGTTGCTGGCGGTACGGGTGCGCTCGTTTGGAGGTGTGCTGCGCACGCTTGCTCCCGGCGCAAGTCTGCGCAATGGCAGCCTGAGCATGCTGGCGTTTAAGACTCAGAGCCGGCTTAAGTATCTGTCGTTCCTGCTGGCGGTAATCGCGGGGCGCCACACGTTCAACCGCGCGGTGGAATTGATGGATTCACCATCAATTGAATGCCGCGCATGCAACGGCTCGGCCGAAGAACTCTTTGTCGAAGCCGACGGGGAGGTTCTGGGCTGCCTGCCGGTGCGGCTTGAAGTTGTGCCCCATTCGCTCACGCTGCTGGTCCCGCCGGGCGTACAACCCTGACGCGCGTGCGACGGTCGCCTCAATCCCGGTAAAGATAGCCTTTGGCAGTTTCCTGAAAACTCCGCAGATCGTTTACCTTCCAACCGTCACCTCGGCGCAGTTCGCGGGCCAAAATGTCCGCGACTATGGGCGCGGCTTCGATCGCGGCGCGCGCATCGAGAAACAAAGCGCGCGTGCGCCGGGCGAGAATATCTTCCACCGTTCGCGCCATTTCATAGCGCGCTGCCCATACTACTTCGCGCTGCCGGAAGGGCAGCCGGGGGTGCAGCAAGGCATCGAGGCCGGGGCTCCGGGCAGAAAGTGCGCGAAGCGCAGGTAGATCGGAGCCATAAACACTCTCCCAGGCGGAGTTCGCGGCGGTTGCGTCGGAGGTCCATCCGTGGAGCTTTAAATCCAGAGTCGGCGAGGGGCGTTTGGGCAGCCCTCGAACCTGCGCGGCGCGATCGATGGCGTCTTGCCCCATACGGCGGTAGGTCGTCCATTTTCCGCCAGTCACAGTTATCATGCCGGAGGGCGAAACCAGGACGGTGTGATCGCGGGAGAGTTTTGAAGTCTCAACGCCGCTTTTGCG
Organism: Acidobacteriaceae bacterium; assembly: GCA_030040935.1. Taxonomy (GTDB): domain Bacteria; phylum Acidobacteriota; class Terriglobia; order Terriglobales; family Acidobacteriaceae; genus Telmatobacter. The sequence goes on from JASHSG010000358.1 coordinate 16,083, forward strand.
AACCAGCGGCCGCAATCCCGACCAAACGCTGAGAATCTCTTCAGGGCGGGGCGCGCGGCCCAGGTAACGGGCGATGTGATCACGCAGAAATTGTTTCTCCTCGGGGAGGGCGCGCGGTTCCGGCGAGGTCGTGTCAACGGGCACATCGGTGGTTCCGACAAGCAACACGCCCATCCATGGAATGGCAAAAAGAACGCGTCCATCCGCGGTCCTGGGAACCATAAGCGCGGTATTCCCGGGCAAGAAAGTGCGGGGCAGCACGAAATGCGAACCCTGGCTGACAACCAGAAACGAACTGCGCGGGCCACCGTTGAGTGACAGTATTTCCTCGGCATGAACCCCGCAGGCGTTGATGACTGCCTTAGCCTGCACCGCGAAGACAGCACCGTCTTCGCGATCATGAGCCTCAACGCCCGTAATTTTGCCGCCGTGCTCAATGAGCCCTGTCACGTCAACGTAATTGATGGCTGTTCCGCCAAGATCCTGGAAAGTCCTCAGCAGGGCGATGGCGTACCGGGCGTCGTCGAACTGGCCATCGTGATAGAGAATGCCTCCGCGAAGATGGTCGTCGTTTACTCCGGGCAGCCTTTCGATTGTTTCCTGGCGGGAAAGGAGTTCCGAGCGGCCCAACGACAGCTTCCCAGAAAGACCTTCATAAACCTTGAGGCCGATGCCATAGTACGGAAGCGAAAGATAGCTATAAGCCGGGACGACGAAAGATAAATCATGGACCAAGTGCGGTGCGTTGCGCAGCATGTGACCACGCTCGCGCAAAGCATCCAGAACCAGGGTCAAATTCATCTGCTCCAGATAGCGCACGCCGCCGTGCACGAGCTTGGTGCTCCGGCTGGAAGTTTCCTTGACGAAATCGGAGCGCTCGACGAGCAGCGTGCGATAGCCGCGCGCGGCTGCTTCCACCGCGGCGCCCAAGCCGGTAGCGCCACCGCCAATCACCAGCACGTCCCACGGCGGCGCCGCAGCACCTAATTGCCTCAGGATTTCCTCTCTTGCGACCACGCCTGTCACTTCCTTTCCTGACGAACGCGCCGCGGAAAACAGCGCGCAGGCCGGCTTGGAACGCAAAAAGAAATACGCCGCAAGCCGCAGCTTTGTCTTCGATCCAAGGAATTGGCTGTTATGTCCGCCCAGGCTCTGGTCTCTCGGTGGGCGCGATGCCGCGGGCCGATTCGCCGCGGTATCTTGCGCAACAGCGCGGCGCGATTGCGCCTGCGTGTTACCTGCTTCAGTCTAACACTGTTCATTTCTGCTTGCCGCCGGTGCGCCCCGGGTGTTCGGCCCGCATCGGCGGCACTTCCGGCGGTCGATGCAGGCTGCAGCCGTCTCATCAATGCCGTTCGAGCGAAGTGCTGAAGCATGGGACCCAATAAAAGAGCGGATCCCATGCTTGCGGCGAGTTGACGAGCACGGTTTATATGACCGGCTCTAGTAGCTGACCTTCAAGCCGAACTGGATGATGCGCGGTTCCCAAGTGCCGGTGATTTGGCCACCGCCAAGGGCACTCACCGTGTTGGGCAGGTTGTTGTCAGTACCGGAAGCGCTGCCGCCTCCCGAGCCGCCCGGCAGATACAGGTTTGTGTGGTTGAAGATGTTGTAGAACTCGGAGCGGAACTCGATCTTAACCCTCTCAATCGGGGTATTGAACTTCTTGTTGAAGTCCAGATCGGTCTCATAGAAGGCCGGCGTGCGCCCATAGTTCTTGGGCAGGTTGCCGAAGGGGCTGGAAATGGTGCCGCCGGCGGTCAAAGCGCTGCCCGTGGTGTAGGTCGAGGGGAATGCGATGGCGGCGGGGTTGATGTACTGAACGTAACCATTGGGCTTGCCGCTGGGAGCGCCCGCCGTGAAACCCGTGAGGGCCGGCACGCGCTCGAGGTAGGGAACTCCAGAGACGAGATTGGGGCGGTAGAGGTTTTCACCGCGCCAGTTCTGCGTCAATTCCGGCGAAACCTGGTTGGCTGAAGCAGGAGTGTAGGTAAGATTGAACGGCGTCCCGGCGTCCATGGTATTGACGCCGCTAATCTGCCATCCCCCAAGGACAGCATTGGTGACAGCGTTGGAAGTGTTCAGGAAGCGGTGCCCCTGCCCAAACGGCAACTCGTAGACCAGCGTGGTGACGTTGGTGATGGGCAGGTTATAGTCCGATTGCCCGTAATCGGCCTCGATGTTGTCGCCATTCTGTGGGCACGGCGTGTTGGCTTCGAGGGTCGACGAAGCGTTGTCGAGCGCATGCGACCAGGTAAAGGAGTTCAGCAAGGTCAAGCCGCCGGTATAACGCTGCTGGTAGCGTGCCTGCAGCGCATTGTATGAGGAGTGGAATTCGCTCAGGGCCTGGGTGATATCGCCGTTCAAGAAAGTTGGGAAGGTGGTTGAGTTGTTGAGAAGATAGCCGCCCCAGCTCATGTAAGGCCGCTGCCACTGGTTGGCGCCAATTCCGGGAAACTCGCCCGCCGTGGTAAGCGGCAACGAGGGATTCTTCTGGTTGGCGTTGATGAAGCCTTGCAGATGCACGCCGTGGTTGCCCACGTAGGCCACGTCAAAAATGATGTTCTTGGCCAGCGACTTTTGCACGTCGAGGAACCAGCTCTCGGCATAGCCATCGCGCGTACCGGGCGGAATCGAGTCGATGTTGTCGGTGCCGGGGCTGAAAGTAGTGGCGAGGCCGGTGGGGAAGCCCTGTGACAGGCGATAAAACCCAGCCGTCGAACCCAGGCCGGCTGCGGCCATTGAAGGATTGCTGACCGAAGTAAACATCGCAAAGGGCGCATTAATGGCAATGTTATTGCCCGAG
>JASHSG010000359.1 GCA_030040935.1 Acidobacteriaceae bacterium
CGAACTGGAAGATCCACACTGCCAAAAACGCTACGCCCGTTGACTCGTAAGTGTCCGGCGCGCCTTGCAGGAAGAACCAGTGATAGCCGATGAAGCCGTTGCCGTGGCTGAACATGAAGGCAAACCCGATGGCATAGAAGAGAATGCCGCACAGGCATGTGTCGACGATGCACTCCATGAGCACGTTGACGGTCTCGCGCGAGCGGCAGAACCCAGCCTCAAGCATGGTGAAGCCGACCTGCATGCCGAAAACCAGAAAAGCTGCAATCAGCGTCCACGCGGTGTTCACAGGATTCACCACATCTTCAGCCTTCACCGTGCTGTCGGCGGCATACACCTTGGCAAAAAAGATGCCGCTAACGGCCGCCATAATGAGCAGCGTCAGCCCGACGCCTGCCAGCTTGCCGGTAAGTAAGGTTGCTCCGTAGCGCCGCCACTCCGGCGAGCGTAGCCGTGATGCCAGGCGCGAGATTTTTTGTGCGAAAGACAGGGATGGCTCTCGCCGCGGGACACGTTTCCTCATGGGCTCCTCCAGCCTTTATTGCTTGTTCAGACACATCGAAATGATCGACGCGGCAAAGACAGAACTCCGCAGAGAAGCAAGCGGGAACATCGGCGTCCCAGCAGCTCCAGACAGGTTGTCTTTTTGTTGCGATTGAAAAGCGCGATCTACTGCAAGTAGTGCAGGTGCATAGGCGGAGTGTAGGAACTTATGAGAGAGAAAACAACTATACCTTCGTATAGCTTGTAGCGCGATTTGTGGGTCGATAGACTCGCCGGGATGTTTGGCGCATTCGGCGCCCCGCGGTGAATCATGCTGTTTCGACTCGCGCTCGTGGCCATGCAGGTGGTCAAATTCGCGTTCTTCGCTGGTCTTATCGGTTGCACCCTTGTTGTCGTTTTCAGTTGGGTATCGATCCTTAAGGATGGTTTCTCAAGCGACGTGAGCGAAGAGGAGAACGACGGTCTGCTCGGCTGAACATGAAACCTGGAGACAGACGGAAACCTGGCGGAAACCAGGAAACCTTGAAGTGTCTCTCGCCAAAATAGAGATCCGCAACTCTTCCAGGCAGATGCAGGCTGAAGAAAATAAGAAGCCTTCGTGTGCCAAACTGCCCGCGCGGTACGGTTCCTGAAGCTCTTCGCTGTTGTGCCTCGCCAAAGCTCCATCCGAGACAAACATCCCGTGTTTTCTTTGAGATAGTTTAGAGCTGTCCTTCGCCAAAATAGAGATCCGCAATTCTTTCAGGCAGATGCAGGCTGAGGAGAATGAGAAGCTTTCCCGTGCCAAACCGCTCTCATGGTACGGTTCCTGAAGCTATCCGCTGCTTGTCCTCCGCAAAAATCAAATCTGCGGTTAGGCAGCGACTCGTTCGAGTTCATACTCATGGTGGAGTCCGCCCAAAATGGGCTTTGATCTGACTCCTTCCCTGTGGTCCGCAAAAATCTGATCTGTCGTTTGGCGGCTCGTTCGAGTGCATATTCGTGATGAAGTCCACCCAAGGACAGGCCCTACCGATTTCTCTTAGCAGTTAAGAGATCCCGCTCAGAACTGAGTAGAACTTCTGGAAGCTGGGGTGCACCTGCTCTCACAGCAGATGGACTATTTATGCTGTTGCGCCTGCAAGACTCCTTCAAATCAATGTCCTGGGAGTTGCGCGAAAACTTCTCTACGGCCTATGGGCGAATTTGTGACGCAGATTGCATCGGAATTCCCCAAGAGTCAACAAAGATCAACAAGCTCTGGCAAACTGTCTATTGATTTTAAGGAGGTTAGGGAGGGCACTCCACCTGCTCCCAAAACAGATTAAAGCGTTTATAGAGTCCTATTGAAATCTGTTGGCCGTAAGCGCTTTGTATTGACTATCGCTGTCCGTCGGACCACGCTCTTATTGGTCTTTGTGGGTCGTTTGTGTTCTGACAGGCACAAAATTGCCTAGAGCCGATGATGCTTTTAAGTGATCATTGAAAAAATGCGTGCTGCAATCCGGAGCGTTCTTCGCCTTAATGGATTGGTAAATCGAATACTCGGTTTCCCAGGGACTCACACCTGGAGACGCGGAGACACGGCCGAAAGCCACACGCCGGGAGGAAACTGGTCACGGCGCGATCCCAATCGTAGCTCGCATTGCCAAAGTCTGCTTGACGAGCTCTGTCCTGACCCAGGAGTCGTACCTATCGCGCGCTTCTCCCAACTGGACAGCTGTGCAGAACCCAGCCGCTATCAGCTGATTGGCCACCTGCTGCAGTGTTCCGCTCCACAAATAGCTCTGCCAAGCAAACTCTGGCTCGCCACGCTTCAGAACCTCATCCTCTGCACGGCTGCTCACGCTAGCCAGCCCTGCTGATCGAAACAATCCCGGAAGATGGTCGGCCATTTCATTGTCCCAACCGTTCGCCTGCCGCCATGCGAGGAATGCGTCGTAGCAGACCTTGAATTCTGCTGGAGGTTCGGGTTCCCATTGGTTTTGAGTGTGGTTGTAATCGAGAACTACGACCATGCCGCCGCGTTTGGCGGCTTGCTTCATGTTCACGAT
>JASHSG010000360.1 GCA_030040935.1 Acidobacteriaceae bacterium
AGGACAATAAGGGTGCGTCTCGGCGCAGACTTGTGATCCGGTGGAATGGCGTCTTCGACGACTTGGATCACTGCGGCATTCCGCGACTCATCCCATCTTGCGGCATCATATTCCTTCAGCAGCAGGTCAAAGAGGGCCTGGCGGTACTCGAGTTCATGCTCTGCGCGCAGATAATCCCCGCCCGCGCCGGCAACATCGGCCACATCCAGTCCCCCGGATTCCGGCGAGCCGCTGCGTTCTTCGAGCTTCGCTGTCTGATCCTGAAGCGAAGCGAGTTGGCTCTCCAAAAGCTGCACTTCCGGATTCTGCTCGGTGGAATACGATCGCAGCGCCTGCAGCTGCACTTCCTTGTCTGCAACCTCCGCGTGCAATTCGGCCAGCGATGTGATCAGGGCTTTGGTTTGTGTGTCCAGCTGAATCAAGCCTTTTTGCTTTTGAATCTGCTCGAATGCAAGTTCGGCATTCACCAGGTCCGCTTTCGCATCCTTCAATCGCTCTTCATAGAAAAGGCGTCTCTGCGATGCTTCCGTGACCGCCAGATTTCTGGTCAATTCCCGAAGTTGCTCGGGATAGGCATTGGCAATCGCAGCGGCACGCCTTTTGTCGGTATCGGTAACCGAGATCGAGATGAGTGTGCTTTTCTCTGAAGTGACGATGGTGCGATCGGCCAGCGCCTTTCGAGCCGCTGTCATATCCCTGGCGTGATAAACACCCACTAAGCCGAATTCCGCGATGATCCCGTCCGCGATGGGCCGCGAGGCCAGAAGGCCAAGATAAAGTTCGTTCGGATTTCTCAGGCTCAGGCCGCTGGCCGCTGGGGTCGCCAGCGGATTTGCCACCGTCGAATTCAGCGCCAACTGGCTCATAAGCAACGTCGCCGATGGTTGTGTTTGCTGGGGCGTCATGATTTTGGTTGTTGCTGTGTAACTCACCGGCAACAGCAAGCTCACCACGATCCCGGCTAGAAATGCGATCCCGGTCACCAGCGCTACAAGGCGTATGCCGCGCGCCAGGTGAGTGAGAGCGCCAAGGATGGACCATGCAGAAATGGGCCTCCGTTCTTCAGACAAGGCTATTGCGTGCGGAGCTGCTTCTTCCTGCACGATTGTTGAATTCTGTCTCATTATGGTTCGCCCGGTTGCTAGTAAGCCGTGCCTAGAACAGCGCCCGTCAGAGCGGTTTGGGAAAGAATTTGCGTGAAGTAGGGAAGCTGTTGGATAAACGTGCTCGGCCCCTTCAACTTCGGTGGCACGATGATTGCGTCTCCGGGAAGCAAGGTCGTCTTGTCAAAATCGGACCGCCAGAAATCACCGTGAGTCTGCCGGCTGATTACTGTGCCGTCGGCGCGAATCAGGAAGATGCGTCGTGTGTCCGCCTGGCGCGTGGGCCCTCCGGCGTCATTCAGGTAGGCAAAGAGCCTCTTCTTCTGCTCATAACGAAATGCATTCTCGTTGTAGACGGCACCAGAAACCTGCACCGTGTTCAGCTCCTGCGGGATGTAGAACGTGTCGCCATCCTCGAGCGGAAAGGCCGGAATGTCATCAACGCTGCTTGCATCGGGTTTCATGGCCAGAACAACGCGCCCAGTCGGCTGAACAGAGGCGAGCTGAGCGATCAGCGCCTGCTGTGCGCCCAATTGTGCCTGCTGCTCCGCTGTGTTGGGCGTCCCGACAGTGGAAGCGGCTGCATTTCGCGCCAGCAGGTCCCTCTGCATTTGCGCAGTCGATTGCCTGATTTCGAGCTCTTCGGCGCGGCGCGTGGAAATGCGGTTGAGTTGCGAAGCATACAAGTATGAGTGTGGCGTGAGCCCGCCAGCGCGTTTCACCAAATCGCGCAGCGTTTCGCCTGGGCCGATGCGGTAGATGCCCGGCGCATTTACTTCACCATCCACGCGGACGAAAGCCGCATGCTTATCCGCGGGAAGGGGAATGTCCTTCTCGGAAAAAACTGTGACAACGTCTCCGGCTTCGAGCACAACATCGTCTGTCGAAGCAGGGTTGTCGATGGCGTTGGCCAGGTTGAATGCGATCAGGCGGGTGCTCAAATCGTGCTGGTCGAGCCGCTCGATGGCGGCATAGTCCCAGTTGATCTCCTCACTGTTCCGCGCGGCTTCGAAACTGGTTTCGCTGCGCTGGGCAGCTTCATTCTGTGTGTTGATTTCCATCTGCTGCTGGTTGGTCCCCGGCTGTTGATTGCCTCCGTTCTGCGTATTCATCCCCATTTGCTGGCTGGTCCCGTTCTGCAGATTATTCCCAGGTGGGGTGCTCGTCGAGCTTTGTGAAGGGGGAGCAGATTGGGTGTTGGTTCCGTTCTGCACGTTCGTCCCCGGTTGCTGATTTATTGCGTTCTGCGGGTTCAACTGGTTCTGTTGAACGGCTCCGGTCGGTTGATTGGCCGGGTTCGGCACAGTCGTTCCCGTCTGGGGATTGAACTGGTTTGGTGCAAGGCCGAACGGATGTTCGATCCGCTCCGGAACAAGAAAGTTCTGCTGGTTCCAGTAGTCGCGGGTAAGGAGGAACTGACGATTTGGAATCAGATCCGAAACACGCATCCCCTCGTGCCATGCATAGCGCCCCGGCTGTCCCACATTGCCGCGAAGGGTTACCGCATTGTCAAAACGGGGCGAGAGCGGGTAAACACGCAACAGATCTCCATCACGGAGTGGAAGCTTCAATCCGTCGTCGTCCATAGCGAACGACTCCAACTGCCGGCCTTTGTGATTCTCAATCCGCTCCAGCAAAACGCGATCCTCGTCCGCGAGATTTGTTGCGCCCCCCGCATCTTCGAGGGCAGAGGCAACCGTTTCGTTGCTCTTTATCTCATAGATGCCCGGCTCGTTCACACTGCCGATAATCGCCACTTGCTGACCTGCCGGTGGGATATAAATTACATCCCCGGGCAACAGTTGAACATCATGTGACTTGTCGCCCCTGCGCAATAAATCGTAGAGATCGAACTCCGTGACCACCTGATCGCCGCGCCGCAACTGAATGTGACGCATGGACCCGGTTGCCGATGGCCCTCCTGAAGTGAAGAGCGCGTTCACGAGGGTGCTGAGCGAGCTGATGGTGTATACGCCGGGCTGGCGCGCGCTGCCCAGCACGAATACCTGAATGGAGCGAAGCTGGCCCAGGGTTACGTTCAGGTCAAAATCCTTGTAGAGCGTGGCAATGGCCGAATGCAGAAAGCCCTCTAGTTGTTCATACCGTAGGCCCGCCACGGTCAAAGTTCCCACTGTGGGAACGAAGATCTGCCCGTTGCGATCGACAGTTACACGCGTATCCAGGTCGATCTTTCCCCATACGTGAATCAGTAGTTCATCGCCCGGGCCGAGCACGTAGTTTGCGGGAACAGGAATGCGGTCGAGCGGAGCAAAGGTCGTCGGAACCTCATCGAACAGTTTCCTGCCGAATACCTGCAAAGGATGGCCGGCCTCGTCTTCAGCAAAAATCTGGAACTCGGTTCGCGTGGTAATCGGACCAACCACTTTGTAGGGAGGCGGGACATTTGTTGCAGGACTGGGAGGGACTGCGGAAGGAAGCGTATTTACGCTGGGTATAGTGCCCTGCGTATAAAGAGAAGTTCCCGTGGCGGGAGTCGTGTTTGTCGTTGCAGGGCACACTGCTTCCAGGCCTTCGGGGACGGGCCCCGGTCCGGCTGGACATTGAATGGTTTGCCCTCCGGGAGCGGTGGGCGCTGTCTGCCCGGCGCACAGCGCGCCGGGAACTAGAAAAAGAAGAAAAATTCTATGATTCATCGCGATCGTGCGTTCTCAACTCGGTCAGCATCGTATATTCGTTCATCCGGCTTCAGGAACGGTCCCTCTAAAGGTTGCGGTCCGCCTTGAATAGGGCAATCTCGGCACTGAGTTTGTCAACCTTCTGCTCCAGGTTCCGCATTTGTGCGGAGTATTCGGTTCCTGTAGGGCCGCCTTCCTGGTTCATGCCATTCAAAAATCCGCGCATCGCTTCGCGCGCCAAATCCGACACGCTGCGCGCCCCGGTTGCGAGACAAATCCGCCGCAGGGTGGAGAACTCTTCCTCCGACATGCGGATGCTGACGATCCGTGACCTTGGTCTGAGGATTTTCATATTCGATTCGTGGAGTGAGGCGGAAATCCGGGAGCGTTGATGCAGGCTGCTGAGATTGGCAGCTGGAAGATGCTTGGCTGGTTGGGATCAGCGCCCGAAAAAACTCGGCACCCTGCATTGCAGCTGCACCCGGAACCACTTCCGGGCAAGCTTCGCTCCCCTCGGTCCCAAGCCAAATGGTCGACCGCTCATCTTTGCTTGGAATGCATTCGCGCCATCGAAGCGACAACCTCGAAAGTTACGTCCCTCGCAGCAGAATGCGGTCCCCATCTTGGCCAGGCTGGGTCTCTCGAGCGAGACTACCTTAACACGCGAATCTGGTGGAAGCAAGGAAAACGTATGACAAATGCAATACACATCTAAGTGATTGACTTCATGGCAAAGAATGACCGATTTGGCCGTCCGCGTATGTGACGAAAGGCACCATGGCAGATCAGAGAAAAACCGTCAATCACGATGATTCAACAACCGGGACTGGCGAACCTCAGGGCATGTGAAGGCGTCCGGGAGCATGATTAAGACGCCGCAGCAGTCCAGCAGGGCATCCCACGGCCTGCAAGTTCGGTTAGGCGGGAATGTCTGGTGCCACTCATCCCATCGGGGCGCGAGCGCTGTCCCATCCGATCCAAGCAGGATGCCCACCGAAAAGCTAGAGCCTGGAAGGCTCATCCAACTCGCGCGCAGCCAAATCGGCCCCAACACTCCATATCCGAGGAAGCTGCCGGACCTTTGAATGTAGTAGCGCGCAGTATCCCAACTCGCGTTGCTTGCCGGACCGAAAAACCTCTTCTAAAGCGCTCAGTGAATCCGACGTCCGCTTGGTGTCAAAGCACTCTGAGGACTCCGCTGCAGTTTCCCCCCGGCCGATTGCCGTGCACCCGGCGCCTGAGGGCGTGGTCGCTATTCGACATGATAGTTCGGCGCTTCGCGCGTAATGATCACATCATGCACGTGACTCTCACGAAGGCCGGCGCCGGAGATGCGCACAAATTTCGCCTTCTCCTGCAACTCCGCGATATTGGCGCATCCCAAGTAGCCCATGCCAGAGCGCAAACCTCCGACCAGTTGGAAAACCATGGCCTCCAACGGCCCGCGGTAGGGCACGCGCCCCTCGATGCCCTCGGGAACAAACTTGGCGAGCCGGTTCTCATTGGCGCGCTCCCGCTGCACGACGTCTGCTGGCCCGCTTTCAGCCACAGCCAGATCAGCCGAGCCCTGAAAATAGCGCTCGCCTGAGCCCTGGCTCATGGCCGTCAGCGACCCCATGCCGCGATAGGTCTTAAAGCTTCGTCCCTGGTAAAGGATCGTCTCGCCGGGACTCTCGTCCACTCCGGCAAAGAGTGAGCCGATCATCACAGAACTCGCGCCCGCGGCAATGGCCTTGGTCACCTCGCCGGAGTACTTGATGCCTCCATCGGCAATCACCGGAATTCCATGCCGACGCGCCGCACGGTAAGCATCGGCGATCGCGGTGATTTGCGGCATGCCCGCGCCGGTCACCATGCGCGTGGTGCAGATAGATCCCGGCCCGATACCCACCTTAACGGCATCGGCGCCAGCGTCGATCAGCGCCATGGCGCCATCATACGTGGCCACGTTGCCCGCTAGCACTGCTACCCCGGAGAAGCGCTTCTTCACCTCGCGCACCGCCTCAAGCACGCGCGAAGAGTGCCCGTGCGCCGAGTCTATTGCCAGCACGTCGGCGCGGTTGCGCACCAGCTCCGCCGCGCGCTCCAGAAAATCGCCGGTCGCCCCGATGGCTCCGCCCACCCGCAGCCGGCCCTGATCGTCCTTGCTGGCGTTCGGATATTTCAATTTCTTCTGGATATCTTTGACCGTGATCAGGCCCATCAGCTCGTACTTGTCGTTCACCACCAGCAGCTTCTCCACGCGATGCTTGTGCAGGATCAGCTCCGCCTCTTCGAGCGTGGTGCCCACGGGCACGGTGATCAGGTCTTCCTTGGTCATCACATCGCCCACAGGGATATCGGTGCGCGTCTCAAAGCGCAGATCGCGATTGGTCAGGATGCCTACCAGCCGCTTGCCCCGCGTTACCGGCACGCCCGAAATGCGGTAGCGGCGCATCACTTCGAGCGCATCGGCAATCAGTTTGTCGGGCCCAATGGTCACCGGATCCACGATCATCCCGCTCTCCGATCGCTTCACCTTGTCGATCTCGCCGGCCTGGTCGGCAATCGAGAGATTGCGGTGCACAATGCCGATGCCGCCCTGTTGCGCCATGGCGATGGCCATGCGCGACTCCGTCACCGTGTCCATGGCAGAGGAAAGAAGCGGCGTGTTCAGCGTGATCGTGGGCGTCAGTTGCGTCTGCGTACTCACCTGCACCGGCACAACCTCGCTGAAGGCGGGCACCAGCAGGACATCGTCGAATGTGAGTGCCTCAGAAAGATTCTCGGTAAGCATGATGGGTTGAGCTGCCCGCCGAGCGAGAGTTCTCGACCGGCGGGCGGTTCACACTATTGTAGCGGAGGGTGACGGAGACACATTTCCACGCCTGCCGAAGTTACCTCTTCAATGGCTTCCTCGCAAAGTAGTACAGCGAGTACGCCAGCGCGCCGAACGCCAAAACGCTCACATAGTCGTTATCCAGAAATGTGTGCGGAAAGTTGAGAATGTCGCCCTTGCCGGCGGTCGCCTCATAGGCTTTCAGCGCCACGCCAATCAAGCCCACAATGCCGCCTGCAGCGATCAGTCCTGAAGCGTAAAGCGATCCAGGCGAGATATCGCTCTCCGCGTCCGCTTCGCCCCTTCGCTTGGCCATCGATTCGACGAGCCAGCGCACCGCGCCGCCTACAAAAATCGGCAGAGTGGTTCCGATGGGCAAATAAGCGCCCACGGCAAACGGCAATGAGCGAATGCCCAACAGCTCAACGGCGATCACCAGAGAGACGCCAATGAGCACAAGCCCCCAGGGAAGCTTGCGGCTCAGAATTCCGTTGATCACTGTGGCCATTAGGCGAGCTTGCGGCGCAGGAGCGGCTGCGCTGCCGATCCCCTGAATCCAATGCACCTCAATGCGTCCTGTTGCGGGCGCGTAGAGATACTTACCATCCTGCAGCTCCGTCGATCCGATCGCATTGAGCAGGATATATTCGGATTTCCGGTGTGTCGTTGTGGTTTTGCCGTCGGGAGCCTCCACGCGGATCAGGTTCGGCAGGTTCTGCGTGTCCCTCTGGACGGTGACGCCGGGATGGGGGGCGCTGATGTTCCACGGCTGCGATGCGGCATCGAACTCCTGCAGGCCCGTATTCATCAGGTTGAGCGTGAATCCAATCACGATCGTCGATACGACCACGCCGATCATCAGCGCAATCTGCTGCAGGCGCGGCGTCGATCCGACAATGTAGCCCGTCTTGAGGTCCTGCGACGTATCTCCGGAATTCGAAGCGGCGATGCACACCACCCCGCCAATCATGATGGCCAGTGCTCCAAACGCCGGTGCCGTCCAACCCTGCAGAAGAAAAACCGCCGCCGTCGCCATCAGCGTGGCGATCGTCATTCCCGATACCGGACTAGCTGAACTGCCCACCAGGCCCACAATGCGCGAACTCACCGTAACGAAGAGAAATCCGAAGACCACCACGAGCAGCGAAGCGGAAAGGTTTGCCGCCCACCCCACGAAGGCTCCGGGCACGGGCTTGAATTCGAGAAACAAGAACATGCACGCGACAATGAGCACCGAGCCGATGATCACCACGCTCATCGAGAGATCGTTTTCTGTTCGAATGGGCTTTGCCACGTCCGCCTTGCCCGGGTGCATGGTTCTAAATCCCGCGGTGAGAGCTCCAACGATGGTGGGGATTGTCTTGATGAGCGTGACCACGCCGGCTGCAGCCACAGCCCCTGCGCCCATGGGCTTGATATACGTAGCCCAAAGAGCCCAGGGGTCCATCTGCGCAATCGGTACGAGAGCAGGGTAGATGGGATGGCTGAGATCTTTGCCGAAGAAATAGATCAGCGGCATGATAACCAGCCACGACAGGACGCCGCCCGCGAAGATAACGCCCGCAACGCGCGGTCCGATGATGTAGCCGACCCCGAGATACTCTGAAGTGGCGTCGGCGTTGATTGACGCTCCCTTCATGACGTGCTGCGGGCCGAAGTCCGGCTGGTACTCCGGCTGGCCCGGCCAGGCTCCAAACAGGTTCTTGTTTTGAAATAGCGTATAGACGCCTCCAAGCCCTAGCCCGACAAAGACGCGGCTGGCAAGTGAGCCGCCCTTTTCGCCGGCGATCAACACGTCGGCGCAGGCCGTGCCTTCGGGATAGGGCAACGCTTTGTGCTCCTGCACGATGAGCTGACGTCGCAGCGGAATCATGAACAGAACGCCCAGCCAGCCGCCGATGAGCGCCAGCATGAAGATCCGGGAGTACTCAAGGTCGAAACCGAGAAAGACCAGCGCGGGCAACGTAAAGATGACGCCCGAGGCGATCGACTGTCCGGCATTGCCTGTGGTCTGAACAATGTTATTTTCAAGAATCGAAGCGCGGCCGAAGGCGCGAAGAATACTGATCGATAGCACCGCGATGGGAATTGACGCGGCGACTGTCAGACCTGCGCGTAAGCCCACATAGACCGTGACGGCGCCGAAAATGAGCCCAAAGATGGAGCCGAGCAACAGGGCGCGGAACGTTAATTCGGGCGGGCGCTGATCGGCGGGAACAAAAGGCTGGAATTCTGCCAAGACAAGCCTCCGGTGGCGGTGATCAAAGTGTCTGTGAAGCTCCTGAAGGGCGAGTTTAGCAGCGGGAGGGGCGGATGCGACAGTGCCCGAATCCGGCTTTGCGAATTGAACTCCGGTCGCGTAGGTGCAATCCTGATTCCGGGAGATCCATGGTCCTATGACCGGTCCTGCGCTTTTCTCTGCACCCCAAAGACTGCAATCCCTCGACGTCCTCCGCGGACTCACCGTCGCATTCATGATCATGGTGAACAACCCCGGCGGTGAAGGCGCATGGACCGAGATGCGCCACGCCGATTGGAACGGCTTCACGGCCACGGACCTCGTGTTCCCCACATTTGTTTTCGCGGTCGGCATGTCCATCGTATTCTCCACTCGGGCGCGGCTGGCGCGCTGCGAATCGCCCGCCAAGCTGGCATGGCACTCGCTGCGTCGTGCAGCCATCCTTTTCCTGCTGGGCATCTTTGTGAACGGTTTTCCGCACTATGATCTTGCACACCTGCGCTTTTACGGTGTCTTGCAGCGCATCGCCGTCTGCTACCTGATTGTGAGCCTGCTTTACATTTGGGATCGCCGCGCCTGGACGAAAGTCGCACTGCTCGTTTGCGTGCTCATCGGCTACTGGGTTCTCGTGCGATGGGTTCCGGTACCCGGAGCAGGCGTCCCAGGACGCGACATCCCGTTCCTCGACAAAGACCAGAACATCGTCGCGTGGCTCGACCGGCAACTCCTGCCGGGGCATCTTTACGAAGACCCGCCGGCTCACAACTTGCGCGATCCCGAAGGCCTTCTCAGCGACCTCCCCGCAGTTGGGACGACGCTTCTGGGCTTGCTTACCGGGCTTTGGCTAGGCAGCGGGCGCGTTACGAAGACAATTACGCTCGGCCTTGCGATTGGCGCCGGCGCGTGCCTGGCTTCAGGATACTCTTGGGCAATCTGGTTCCCGCTTAACAAGAAAATGTGGACAAGCTCCTACGTTCTTGTCGCAGCAGGATGGTCGTTGCTTTTATTTGCGATCGGGTATTGGACCATCGAGCAGCGCGGATGGGGCAAGTCGGGATGGAGCAAGCGCCTGCTCTGGCCTTGGCTGGTCTTCGGCTCCAACGCCTTCGTTGCCTACTTGATCAGTGAGCTGCTGGGCGGCGCCATCGAACTCTTTCACTTCACCTCCGGCGGACACAGGGACGACGCGCTTAGCTTTGTCTACATTCACGTCTTCGATTCCATCGCCGATCCAGGCTGGAGAGCGTTGGCCTACTCCGTCTCCTACACGGTTGCCTGTTTTCTTCCCGTGTGGGTGCTTTACCGCAGAAAGATCTTCGTGAAGGTATAATTTGCCCGCGCGCAAACTCGCCCGCGCATCTACATTGTGCGGCCTCAAATCCGGATTGGAAGATCAACTGCAAGGGATAATGGGAAACAATGAGATTGGTTCATGTGGCATGGGCATTCGTTCTCTGCGGTAGCGCGGCCTCCGCCGAAACCGCCAGCTGCAGTCTGCGGGAATGGAAAGGCATCGCGGGCATTACGGCAACCGCAAGCCGAGATTCCGTCGAATTATCGTGGCTGGGTGAGCAGCGCCAGCAGAACCGCGCCCGTTTCGCGCTGCGCGGCGGCCAGCCAATCGTTGAAGAGCTCGCCGCACGCGAGTCCGGCGGCGCATGGATCATCCTTGGCGCAAATCTCGCGCCCGACTTTCAGGTCACGACCGGCCGCCGGCGCATCTCGACCACCGAGCTCGACATCTTGAAAAAACTTGGTAAAGACACTCCAGAAAATGAAAACGAGTACAAGTGGAATGTCTTCTGGGATGCGCCGCTTGAAGTTCCCGGGCTTGATTCGCACCTCGTCGGCCCGGGCCGATCTCCCGATGAAGTGAAGCGGGCAACGGTAAACTTCAACTCGAGCTCGTGCAAAGTCGCGAGCGACGGCGACCGCGCCAGCGTCGTCTTCAACGGCCTCACCCTTGGCGTCTTTTCTGGCGACCTTCAGTTCACAGTTTATAAAGGCTCCAACCTGTTGCGTCAGGAAGCACTGGCCAGCACCGATGCGCCCGACGTCGCCTACATCTACAAAGCCGGCCTGAAGGGCCTTTCCATTCATCCGGACACGAAGCTTGAGTGGCGCGACGATGCCGAGGAGTGGCAGGAATACGATTTCGGTGGTGACATCAACAACCAGCCCGTCGATCTTCAGGCCCGCAACAGGCTCGAAATCCTTGACGCCGGTCATGGCTCGCTGGCCATCTTTCCTCCGCCGCACAAATTCTTCTTCGCTCGCGAAAATGAAGTCAACCTCGGCTACGTTTACTACCGCAAAGACAGCGACACCGAATTTTCTCTGGGCGTGATGCAGCCCGAGCACGGCCAGGGCTATGCCCCATGGGGCATCTCTGATGAAGTGTGGGATCGCCGCGTCCGTGTTGCGCGCTCGCAAGTCTACAACTACGCCCTCTACAACGCGCCTCCCGGAACAACGCAGCACATGGCCGTTTATTACTATCTGAGCGCCTCAGGCTCTCGCCAAACGCAGCAACAGGTACTGGCCTATACGCACAATGACACCTACAAGCCACTTCCCGGCTTCAAAACGGTCACCGGGCATTTTCATCTCGACTTCAACGAAATGATTCGAGATCGCGGTACTTCCGACTTCATGCCCACGTGGGTTCCTGTTTTTCGCTCGCTCGGAATCAACATCGTTTACCTCGCCGACTTCCACGACGATTCCGACTTTGGCGATCCCGGCCCCAAGCGCTTTTATGAGCAGAAGCTCTACTTTGAAGGCGCACGCAAAATGAGTGACAGGAATTTCCTCGTCATTCCCGCCGAAGAGGTGAACAGCTATCTCGGCGGCCATTGGTATCTGATGTTGCCCAGGCCGGTCTACTTTTCCCACGCCGTACCGCGACCCCCCGGACAGGCCTTCGAAGAGAACGACCCCACCTACGGCCACGTCTACCATCTCGGTTCGGTCGAGGACATTGAGAATTTCGTCAATCGCGAACAGGGGATTCTTTGGACTGCGCATCCGCGCACCAAAAGCTCAGCCATGTACCCCGACGAATACAAGGATCGGGATTTCTTCCTGAGCGATCGATTCATCGGCGCATCGTGGGAGTCGCTTCCCGTCGATCTCTCGCAGGCCCGACTTTGCGAGCAGCGCTGTTTCGGCGTCAACGACGACATGAGCAACTGGGCTCCCAAACCCAAGTTCATGCTTGCCGAAGGCGACACCTACATGAAGGTTCCCAGCGATGAAACCTACCCTCTGTTGGCCATCAATTATCTCAAGCTCGACAAGGTGCCCGCCTATTACGAAAACTGGGCGCCGGTCGTTGAAGGGATTCGCGCCGGAAACTTCTTCGGTACAACCGGTGAAATTCTCTTCCACAACTGGGGTATAGAAGGCTCGGGCGCGAACAGTTTCTATACCGCGAGTATCGAATACACATTCCCGCTGGATCACGCCGAGCTGGTTTGGAGCGACGGCAAGAAAGTCGATCGCCGGATCTTCCGGCTTGCCGATACCGAGCCGTTTGGCACAAAGACCTTCCGTCTTCCCTTCGATGCGCGTGGCATGAAGTGGATACGTTTCGACGTGTGGGATTCGGCCGGCAACGGTGCCTGGCTGCAGCCAGTCACGCCAAAACAATAGTTCTGCCGCCTTCAGTACTTTGACTTGATTGCGTACGTCAGCCCCATCGTGAACTGGAACGAATTCGGCTTCGTCGGCGGCGTCGTCGCCGTACCGATAAAGGGTGCGTCGTTGAGATAGGTATCCAGCGTGCCCAGCGAAAAACTGAGGTTCTTGTACGACGGGAAGGCAACCGCATTCGTTTCCGTTGCCGAGTAGGCGCTGAACCGGTTGTAAGCCGGGATGAAGGAGAGCGTCTGCGTGTACCGGAGTAACTTGAGATGCAGGTCGTAGTTCGCCGCAAGGGTCGAGCCGATCAGGTTCTGGTCCACGTTCCCCGATCCCGGTGTGAACTGCTGCTCCTCATATTGGATCGTGCCTTTCAGGTCAAACTCTTGTTTCGGTGATTTCTCCACTGTCCATCCAATTCCTCCGCCATAAATCTGCTGCAGTCGCAAATCCTGAGCGTAGTTGTGATCGAAGGTCGCTTGCCCCAGCGCATACAGGCGCTGAGAAACGTACTCGTCGCGCTCCGCGCCGAAATGAGCGATCGACGACTTGGTGACCACTGCAGGAACTGCAATTGAACCGGTGGCCGGAGGGGTCGCAGGGTAGAAGTACGCCGGCTGCGTGATTCTTCCGTATGATTCGTTGAAGCCGAAAAGGGTTTTATTCCGCGCGTCCAGCCAGGACACGGTGGGAACGGCGCGAACAAGGTTTACACCGCCGGCAAAAGTGTATTGATCCGTTGTCGCGGATACCAGCGTGGCGCCTGCGGTAGCCGTTCCGTTCCATCCCGCTAGAAAACCTGGCTGGCGATTGATCTCTTTGTCGAGGGTCGCGCTATCCATAATGTATTGCGCGCTCTTGACCGGGATGGGCGCGGGCGGCGAGGCGTTGTCGGGATGAAGTGTGATCATCTGGTCAGCGACATCGAGAGTCCCCACCGGGAATATGATGTGCCGTTGCTTTTCACCTCGAGCGACGGTTTGATTCAGCAAACCGAAGCGCCCCGTCGTGTGCAGCTCCTTGATCTTGCCCCACGAAATCACAATGTCGCCCAGTGGATCGCTGTGAAATGTGACCTTGCCTGCCGTCTCGCTTACGAATTTTCCGTGCAACTTGTCGCCGTTGATCAAAATCAGCACGTCGGGCGCGGAGTTGGTTGCGGGCGCGACCGCCTCGTTCTGTGCCGCGCAAAGTGTCGCGACACTGAAAGCGGCCGTTAGGATTGCAATGCGAATTGTTCGATTAGTCATTTGAGTAGACGCGCCTGTGGAGAGGGAAAGGGCGTTCATGGGATGGTTGATTCTCCTTATGATTCAGTGAGCCGCCAGGTATAGATCGATCCAAATCGGTTCATATTCTAAACGTCCAACGCGCATGTTATGAAGAGGCCCGTCTGCCCAACGGCATTCAGTTTGCGGGGTTCTCAGTGGACCAACCTTCCCGCGCCTTAGCCGCATTTGGCGTAGACTGGTTGTCAGCTTCCATAGAATTATTGCGGAGTTCTTCATGTCTAAGACTGTCTCCTACGCCCAATGGTCGTTGGAACCCTACTGCATTGGGCTCAAGCTGCGCTCTCTGCGGACCGGCAAGCGGCTTACGCTCTCCCGTTTGGCTGCCGAAACGGGCCTCTCTGCTGCGCTGCTCTCCAAACTTGAAACCGAACGCATGATCCCAACTCTGCCCACGCTTTCCACAATCGCCAGAGTCTACGGGGTAAGTATGAGCTACTTCTTCACCGAGCCCGTGCGCCACGCGCTTTCCATTACGCGCAAAGCGCACCTCGAGGGCGATGGGCGCGCCACGGAATCCGTCAAGGTGACGCCTTTGAACGCAGAGGGCGAGGGTTTCCGTCTCATTGCACAGGTCGTCGAATTCCCTCCCAGTGGCTCCAAAATCGCCGTCAACGCACTACAGGAAACGGGAGCGGTCATTTACGTGCTCGAAGGACGTCTCCGCCTCGATTCGGGCGGCATGCGCGATACTCTCGACACCGGCGACTGTGCCTGCATGGAAAGCGAGATGCCCACTGCCTGGAGCGCGGCCGACAAACATCGTTGCCGCGTATTGGCAGTGATGCCGCACAGAGATCCTCGGGCAAAGCCCCCAGCCTGAGACGCCTGCTGAAACGCCGTGCTCCCGAGCCGCAAACTCAAAGAGTCCGCCGCTCGTTTCCCTCGCTTCCGTTTGCCGCCGTTACGTTGACTCTGTAGCATGGTTTGGAACTTAAAGAAACCAGCAACGATGCGACTCAACTCCAGGCTTTTTCGGGCTACGCTTTCAGGGGCTTTGGCCGGATTGCTCTTTGGCTTTGACACGGTCGTCATTTCCGGCGCGATCGACGCGCTGGTCCGCCTTTACGGGTTAAACCCGCAGGAAAAAGGATTCACGGTCGCCATCGGTTTGGTCGGCACGGTGATTGGCGCGCTGGGTGCCGGTCATGTGGGACAAAAACTCGGCAGCCGCGAAACGCTGCGGATCACCGCATTGCTCTATGTTGCCTCGGCTCTTGGATGCGGGCTGTCATGGACCTGGGTTTCGTTCATGGCTTTTCGCTTCATCGGCGGGCTGGGCATAGGCGCATCGTCGGTGCTGGGGCCGGTGTACATTACCGAGCTTGCGCCGGCCAGGCTGCGCGGCCGGCTCGTGGCGGCTTTCCAGCTGAACGTCGTGTTTGGTGTAATGGCGGCTTACATCTCCAATTACATTATTCGTACCATGCATCTGGGTGCGCCGGAATGGCGATTTCAAGTGGGCATTTCTGTGGTTCCGGCAGCGGTCTTCCTCGCGCTGCTCTTCGGAATTCCGCGCAGCCCGCGCTGGTCAGTCTCTAAGGGTCGAACCGGCGAGGCGCTTTCGGTCCTGAAGCTCATGGGAGATCCCGATCCGGAGGCAGAACTTGCCGATATTCAGGCGGCGCTGGCGCAGGAACACGTGACGGCTAACGAGCGCGTTTTCCAATGGAAATATCGCTATCCGCTCTTCCTTGCGATCACCATCGGTGCTTTCAACCAGTTCGCAGGGATCAACGCCATTCTTTATTATCTCAATGACATTTTCGCTGCCGCAGGCTTCGGTCAGATTTCAAGCGATCAACAGGCGATCGCCATTGGCGCCACGAACTTTCTGTTTACCATCGTCGGCATGTCGCTGATCGACAAGCTCGGCCGCAAGACGTTGCTGCTGATCGGCGCGGCCGGTTGCGCCAGTTGTCTCGCCGGCGTGGCATGGGTGTTCGCCACCGAATCACATCGCGGCGATTTGCTGTGGCTGCTGGTCGCCTTCATTGCGTTTTTCAGTGTCTCGCAGGGCGCCGTCATCTGGGTCTATATCGGCGAAGTATTTCCCACTGCGGTTCGTTCCAAGGGCCAGGGTGTGGGCAGCGCCAGCCATTGGCTCAGCGACACCGTGATTGCGCTCGTGTTCCCCATCGTGGTCACGAAAATGAGCACGGCCACGCCGTTCGTGTTCTTCGCAGCGGCTACGGTGGTTCAGTTCATTGTGGTCGCGCGCTCCTACCCCGAAACCAAGGGTCAAACCCTCGAGCAGTTGCAACGCAGGTTGATGCGGGCTTAGGCCGCGAACAACACCCGCAAAAAACACCAAGTGAGCGGGCCCGCTGCTTCCCCGAGCAACCGCTGCAATGCGAAACTCGCGAGCTCAAACCGACTCGATCGCCTGGATGCTGTGTGCAATCTCGTCTTTCAGCGTCGCCTTATCGGGGTGAAGTGCCGCTCGGTCTGCAGTAGGCAGTTCGTCCAGCAGCTCGGAGTACTTCTTCGTTTCGCATCCAGGAAATGCGGCAAAGCCGGCGGCTGAAGCCACGGCGCAGCTGACCTTTACAAGTTCGGCTACGTCCCACACCCCATCCGTTCGCCTTTCTGAATGATGATCGCCGACTACCGCATCGAAGCTCTGCGGAAGGTTCCAGTCGCGGATGAGTTGTCGCCCAATCTCGCAGTGATCCCATCCGAACAGCTCACGCTCGGCAGCCAGCATCGAAACCGCTCCCCCTTGATGCTTGTCGAGCAGCGCCGCATACCCCCTGGGCTGGACCACTGCGAGCGCCATGCGTCCCACATCGTGCAGGATGCCCGCAGTATATGCCGTGTCCTTGTCGACGGACCCTGCTTTCGCGATTCGTTCAGCGATCATGGCGCACGCCAGATTGTGTCGCCAAAGATTGCGCATGGCCGGATAGCTCATCGCCTTTCCAAGATACGCCCTCACTCCCACAGTCACGCACATCCCTTGCAGAGTGTTTGCGCCCAGCACAGCCACGGCCTGCATGATCGTTGTTGATGGATAGCGCGGAGCATAAAGCAAGGAATTAGAGACCGTCAAAACCTCGCTTGCGAACGCCGGGTCAGACGAGATCAGATCGCATAGCTGGTGCAGTTGCACATTCTCGTCGCTGGCCAGCTGCAGCACCCTCACAGCGACCTGCGGAAACGGCGGAAGGCGAAGGTACGCCCACGGCACTGTCGCCGTGCCTTCACCCCGCTGGCCCAAACCCATCCCCCCCATTTGCGCAGCCCCCAAATCCGCAATCTCGCCGCACGACACAGAGGGCGTCTTCTGGATGCGCTCGACGCTCTGCCGCGGTCCCGGCTACTCCCGCATGATTTGTTTCGGCAGTACATCGCTTTTTCAACAGCGAAAATCGACCCGCTCGGCCGATGCGTGAGGCCTGAATCTATCTCCCAATCCAGGTTTTTCCGTCAACACTGGTCCACACCTGACCTTGGTCATTAACGAGTTCAAAAACTGCGTCGGTTTCGCGCGCAGTACCTAAGCCGGAGATCTGTCCCAGGGCCTCACTGGCAGGTGCCCTCCCTGAAGCGCCGGCCCTCTCCGATTTCTTGCGCACTTCGACGGCTCGCCCGGTCCATTGCGGCCCGACCTTTTCCCAGGTTGCTCCCGAGTCTTTGCTCAGAAAGACCTCGCCTCTGCGATCGACGGCAAGGCTGATATGAACTCCCTGCGCGATTGAAATCGCGGGTCGCCCGCTTGGCAGTTGAACCACCAGTGGTCGAGTCGGCACGCCCATCATGGAGCGGAGCCCATGGAATTGCACGCTCCCCGAAGCGGGAGCCGGTTGAGTCTCGGGTTCCTGCGCGGAAACATCGGCTGGCTCGGCATTACTCTCAGGGCTGCTTCCCCCACTTCCGCTCACTGGCGCGGGTTCGGCGGGCGGCTCCGATGCTATCGCGGCGTAGAGTTGCCGATCCTCCTTCTGCTCTTCGGCCCGTTTCTTCCGTTCCTCGTTGACGAGTGCAGTGTCAGAGGGCGTCTTGTTGTCCGGCGCTCCTGACGGAACAAGCGCTTCATTGTCGGATCGGCGAAGTTCGAATCGGGCATTCCCGGTTGGTCCCCCTTGTGCCGAGAACATCCCGCTGATGATGCCATCGGCAGGAGGCGCGGTTGCCGTCTCTTCCGGCTCGGCAACGCTCGCCCGCGGTTCGGCCGATTCGCGCCGATCCGTTTTATTCTTCTTTTCTGATCCGCCGTGCCGCAGAGCCGGAGCCGCAACTGGCGCAGGCGGCAGGGCCTCCGCGGAAATCGGCGGCTTTTGACTCGCGTGCTCCCGATCAAGCTTCGCTACTTCCGCGTCCTTCTCGACAATCCTCTCGTGCACATACGCCGCAATCACAACCGTCGCCACAACCGCAGCTGCCGGAGCCAATGCAGGCACCCACCGTCTCCACCGTGCCCGGGGGCGCACAACCTCAAGCTGCGCAGCAGCGACTTCCGCTCCGGCCGCCTCTTGCGCCAACGCCACGATCTGCCTGCACCGGCCGCAGATTGCCAGATGCTCGAGCACTTCGCCGCGTTCCCTCTTGCTGAGAGCCTGCTCGGCAAATGCGCTCAAAGTTTCCGCGCCGGGATGAGTCTCGTGTTGGGTCTTAGCTCTCATAACACTGCCTGCTCTTTGAACGCTTCGCTCTGCGAATGTTGCAGAAGTTTTTTCAGATTCATGTCCAGATCGCGCGGGTCCGCGTCCAGAGCCTCTTTTGCCGCGCGTCGGCTCATCCCGCTGCGCTCGAGGTTCATGAGCACCTGTTTCCGTGTACGCTCGATAGCGCGACGCAGCTTGCGGCTCACCGTAGCTTCGTGAACGCCCAGCGCGCGCGCAATCTGCAACAATGTCAGCCCGTCAAGAAAATAAGCCGCCAACAGGAACCGTTCCTCCGCACCCCGCTTTAGCAGAGCCTGTTCGATGGCGCGCTCCAGCTGCGAAAGCTCTGCGGCGGATGTTTGCAGCGTCACATCTGTCGCCGGCAATTCGATCTCGTTAAGCGGCTCGTCGAGAGACTTCAGCCGTCGGCTGCGGCGAAGATGATCCACGTGCCGCTGAGCCAGTGTGGTCCGAAGCCACCCCATAAGTGACCCTCGTCCGCAATAGGACAGGAGCGGACAGCGCCGCTCGCCTTCGCGTGTATTCACTCCAAAAAGTTCTGCGTAAAGCTGATCGGCCAGATCGCGTCCCAGCATCTCGTTCTTTGTGATGGCGATGGCCGCGCGAATGAGCGGTTGTCGGTACTGAGCGATAAAGTGCTGCCACGCGTTTTCGTTTCCGGTCGCGCATGCGCGTGAGAGTACTAGGTCATCAAGACGCAGCACGCGAAAGAATTCCGATTGCTGCCGAAACGTTGCATTCACTCCCGATTCCAACCCGAAGTTGAATGCCGCGCCCGCGCTCATCAAGATCTGGTCGAACTCTTCGCGCTCAAGGCCCCAGTTTGATCCACTGCTCTGGCGCCAAAGCTCATCGAGCAGACGGCGGTCCATCGCTCCGCGAACTTTGGGAAGCTCCGCTTCTGCCAGGCCGGCCATGGTCTCCGCTGGCGCCATCTCCGCTGCCTCAGTGAATACCTGGTTCTTTTGACGTTTCGGTGGGCTCTTTGGCCTCCAAACGGCAGCCAGACAGCCCCCGAGCCTGCGAAAAAATCCTGCAAGTTCCTGCGTGCCTGCCGTTCCCCAGTCGAAGGCCGGTGTGCCAAAGCGGAAACCGGCGGAGGAGACACATGAATAATTGGGGCAGATTTGGGGTCGTGGCAGCGCTGCTCGCTGCGCTGGCCGCGTGGATTCCGGGGAGTGGAGCGAAGGCAGCAGGCAGCCCTGAGCAGGGTGATGCCGGTCCTTACCGCGCACTCGCGCCCATCGCGAGCGGCAATCTTCTTTTGTTTCCCGTCGTCCGCGCTGACGGAAAAGCCGCGGGAGAAACGCCGTTCATCACTCTCGACGAGGGCTTAAAGAGCGGTGAGGTCGAAGTGACCGAAGCCGGCCGCGCGCGCGGGCTGGTGCGGCCCAGAGGGCCCGCAAATCAGGACAGCTACGATCGCGGCGACGAAGTCAATACGCTGGTTCTCGTCAACCACTCCAAGCACCCGCTATTGCTCCTTGCTGGCGAAATCGTCACCGGCGGAAAGCAGGACCGCATCGTCGCCAAGGATCGCATTGTTCCCGCCGACGCCGATCCCATTGACCTTGGGGTGTTCTGCATCGAGCCAGGACGCTGGACTGAGAGCTCAGCCACTTTTGGCGCGGCAGGCAAATCGGCTGCCCGGAGCTTTATGGTCCAGCCCGAAGTCCGCGAGCGCGCGATGGTCGACCAGGATCAGCAACAGGTGTGGAACTCGGTCAACGGCGCCATCTCGCAAATGGAAGTAGCGGCAGCGCCGCCCAGTCCTGGCGGACCCGCTGCTGGAGGCATGTATCCTCGCTCTCTTGGCACAAGCAGCTACGCCAAGGCTCTCGAGGACTCCACAGTCAGCGAAAAGGTCGATGAGGCCGCCGCTCCCGTGATGAACGCCCGCGAGCAGGTGCTCGCCCAGTTGCGTGACGAGCATGCCGTCGGCGTTGTTGTTGCTGTTCGCGGCCAGATTATCTGGGCCGACTTGTTCGCCAATACCGATCTGCTCTCCCGTTACTGGACCAAGCTGGTCCGTTCCTACGCGGCTGAAAGCCTGACCGAAACCGAGGACCATCCAGCGTCCACCGTGGCCGACGCGCAGCATTTTCTCGATGCGCCCTCGGGTGGCACCGAGAACAGCGAGGGAGAAGTCGGCATCTATCGGTATCGCGAGCTCAAAAACAATGGGACAGAAACCTTTGTCCTTGAATCGCTGCTTCCCGCCGCCGCCTACGACGTACACCTGAGCAAAATGAAGCTGCGCGGCGAAGAGAGCCAGGTCGTCAAGCCGCGACCGGACAGCTTACCGATGGTTCGTCCCGACTTCTATCGTCCCGAGAACATTCAATGAACCGCTCGCGGCAGTCCCTCCACCTCGCGGCATCCATTCAGGCAGCCGGAGCGGATACTCCGCGTTTGATTCTCTGCGCTCCGGCGCCGAGGTTCTTCGCGATAACATGAATCTTTGGAGCGAAACATGCCCAAGGTTCTCGACGGCGCGGCCATTGCGGCAGGCATCAAACAAGAAGTGGCCGAGGACGTCCGCGCACTCGCCGCCCGCGGCATCATACCGGGACTTGCGGCTGTGCTCGTTGGCCATGTGCCCGCATCGGAGATTTACGTTCGCAGCAAGGTGCAGGCCTGCGCCGACCTCGGCCTCGCGAGCGACCTCATCACGCCGCCTGACTCTGTCACAACGGAGGAAATGCTTTCGCTCATCGCCAGACTCAACGCGCGTGACGACGTAGACGGCATCCTCATCCAGCTTCCTCTCCCGGCGCAGGTCGATGCTAAAACACTCCTCGACGCAGTCGACCCTTCGAAGGATGTCGACGGCTTTCATCCCGTGAATGCGGGACGCCTGCTCGCTGGCCGACCAGCGCTTGTGCCCTGCACACCCGCCGGCGTCATTGAGATTTTGAAGCGCAGCGACATTCCCATCTCCGGCCGGCACGCCGTCGTCGTTGGCCGCAGCGACATTGTCGGCAAACCCGTCGCGCTGCTGCTGCTCCACCAGAATGCCACCGTGACAATCTGTCACTCGAAAACCCGTGACCTGCCGGCAATCACAAGGCAGGCCGATATCCTCGTCGCCGCCATCGGCCGTCCCGGTTTCGTCACCCCCGACATGGTGAGCGCCGGCGCGACGCTCGTTGATGTGGGCATCAACCGCATCACCGCGCGCGAAGAGTTCGACCGCTTTTTTAAAGGCAATGCTAGGCGCGAAGCTGCGTTTGAAAAGCGCGGCTCTGTTGTCGTCGGTGACATCGACCCCAGGGCGTTCGAGATTTCGGGCGCCTACACGCCCGTCCCTGGCGGCGTGGGCCTGCTCACAATCGCCATGCTGATGTCCAATACTGTGCGCGCCGCGAAGATGCGGCGGGGGCTCTGAGCTGTGCTCCGCGTCGGCCTCACCGGCGGCCTGGGCAGCGGCAAATCGACCGTCGCTGCCATGCTGCGCGAGCTCGGCGCGCACGTCATCGAAGCGGACGCCCTCGGCCGCGAAGTCATGGAGCCGGGCCACGAGGTCTACGATCAGATCGTCGCGCGCTTCGGCTCCGAAGTCGTAAGCCCCGACGGCCATCTTAACCGCGCCCGCCTCGCCGATCTTGCCTTTCGCGAGGGTCGCCTGCTGGAACTGAACGCCATCGTGCATCCTCCGGTGATCGAAGCGCAGCGCCGCTGGATGGAGGAGGTCTTTGCTCGCGATCCCGCAGCTATCGCCGTCCTCGAATCGGCGCTGATCTTTGAGGTCGCCCGCGATGCTCGCGCCCGAGGCGAAAAAGACGGGCCTCTCGCCGACTGGCGTCGCCGCATTGACCGCATCATCGTGGTCACGGCCCCCGATGAACTCAAGATCGCCCGCTACGTCGCCCGCCTCGACCCAAATGCCCGCAACAAAGCCGTGATCGAAGTCGATGCCCGCAACCGTCTTTCGCATCAGGTTCCCGATGCCGAGAAAACTACCCAGGCCGATTATGTCCTTGATAATTCGGGTGATATTGCTGCACTCCGCGTTCAGGTCAAGGCTCTCTGGTCGCGCCTCGAAGCCGAGAGCAACAAGTCCCGCCAGAACTTGTCACTACAATAGGAGTTGACTTCGGCGCGCCGAGCGGAACTCCGCTTTGCCCGAATCGTGCCTTTAGCAGGAGGGTCTTTCAGGTCGACCAACTATGAAACTGACCCGGATTCTCATTATCGTTTTGCTGTTTTTGTGCGGATTCTGGCTCATCACCACGCATCTTGAGCATGGTTTTTTCGGTAACCGTCCCGAGTTCATCGGGACCGCTGGTTCCAGCTCGCCGCTCGAGCTCACTGAGGCTCACGCCGCGCCTGCCTACGATGCTGAAGAACAAAACAACATTGCCATCTACAAGCGAGTCTTGCCCTCGGTGGTCAACATCACGTCCACCGCACTGGTCTTCGACTTTTTTTATGGAACCGTGCCACAGCAGGGCCAGGGCTCTGGATTCATCCTTGATAAAGCAGGCCACATTCTCACCAACTATCATGTGATCGAAGGTGCCAATCGTGGTATCGAGGTAACCCTTTCAAACAAGCGCAACTATCCAGGCCGCGTGGTGGGCGTGGACAAAGTTCACGATCTGGCGCTGCTGCAGATCGACGCGCCCGACCTGCAGGCCGTGACCCTCGCCGATTCGTCGCAGTTGAATGTCGGCCAGAAGGTCTATGCCATCGGCAATCCCTTCGGCCTTAGCGGCACTATGACACGCGGCATCATCAGTTCCATTCGCTTGATTCGCAATGCCGATGGAGCGCCCATTGAAGACGCCATCCAGACCGACGCGGCCATCAATCCCGGCAACTCCGGCGGCCCGTTGCTCAACTCTTCGGGCGAGGTCATCGGCATCAACACCATGATCGCCTCCAATGGTGCCGACCAAAGTTCTGGCATCGGCTTCGCCATCCCCATCAATACGGCCAAGGCGGTGCTCGCCGACCTCATCCGCTACGGACGCGTCAAGCGTCCCTCGCTCGGTATCGTGTCCTACGCGATCGGTCCCGACCTCGCTTCGCAAATGGGCCTCGCTGCAGATTCCGGAGTGCTCATTCAGCGCGTTATTCCCGGCGGAGCGGCCGAGCGCGCTGGCCTGCGCGGGGGCAATGAGCAAGCCTACGTCGGAAACACTCCCATCATGCTTGGCGGCGATCTCATCGTCGCTATCGATGGCCAACAGGTCACGGATCCCCAGGACATCAGTGCCCTGATGGATAAGCATCAGGCCGGTGACACCATCAGCGTCACCATCGTGCGCGGCAAAAAGCAAATGACCCTGAAGTTGATTTTGGGAGAGGCGCGAGACGCGAACATCTAGGCGAGAAATCAAGGCCATCGGATGAATCCGTCAAAGCGGCGGGCCGCTCCAGCCAGGGAGCGGCCCGTCTGATCAATGGCTTGTTACCCAAGATCCCGATTATGTGACCTCGGAAGGCACGGCCTTCGCCAACTCGCCTGGCCGAGCACCGTCCACTGATCGCCTCCCGGTTTTCAGAACCCTGCGTTCATCACAGCCTGCGTCGCTTGCGTCACCTGCATGCGCGCCACTGAAACCGGCTCGCCGTAATGCGCGGCCACAACCTCCGCCGATTGCGACTCGTTCAGATACGGCTCAACCGCCGCCAGCTTCAGGCTCGAATCGCTCGCCATCCGCGCTACCTGCGCCTTCGTCGAGATCGATTGCACGAGGGCTAGAATCGCAGTCACAATGGTTCCCACCCCTTGAATCGCCGCCAGCGCATGCTGCTGGCTTTTTTGATCCACGATCTTTGCCGCCTGCAGCAGTGCGGTATTTACCTGCTGCTGGAAGGTCACGATCTGGTTCTGTAACTGCGCCAGCACGCTTGCCGAAGGATTCGCCAGGTAAGCCTTGGCCTGCGCCACAAGCACGTTGCTGGCTGCGTCAAAGCCGATGGTTGCCGCGGTAAAGATTGGCGCATCGGCCGGCGCCAGCAGTGCTGCGGTCGAGTCAACCGTGGCCACTGCGCTTTGCAGGGCTGGCGTCCAGTTGACAATGTTTTCGGCCACGCTTGTGGTTGTGCAACCTTGCATCCAGGGCAGCGGAATCAGCAACGCAATCAGCATCCACGCTCCCAGCTTGGCCTGCTGGCTGGCTGCCCCGTTCGCCCCGGCTGACTGGTTTGCAGCCGCGCCGGGGTCTTTCGCCAACAGTCCCAGCAAAGCCGTGGCCAGCGCGCTGGCCAGCGACACCACGGTCCCGGTTCCCACTTTGCCCAGCGAAACACCCTGCTGCGACAACACTCCGGCAACGCTCGCAACCGCTATGAGCAGCCCCGCCGCCGACGTCTTCGGATGATTCCAGATATTCGAAATAGAACTCATTGTTCACACTCCTCCATGCCGCGCTCTTGATCGCGGCGTGCGGGTTTCAATTGAATAGGTAAATCTGCGTCTCACTTTTTCCCGCGCGTAGCCGGCTCGATCCTGATCGAATCGCCTGCCGGCCACCCGCAAGGCATTGAAGGCTCTTGAGGTCCCCAATCCCGCCGTGGTTCCGGTCGGTCCTCGAGTACCTGAGGGCGCTTCGTGCAGACGAATACGGTCCCTCGCCCCGGCGCCATTTCGCAGACGCGGTTCACCGCCGCCTGCAAGCCTGGCGCGTAGCCTTTGCACAGGTGCAAGCGCTGATGAACCGCGCCGGAATAGGCGTGCACCTTCGCCCGGCTCGGCATTTCCGCACTTTGTCTGGTTATGTCCTAAGGATAAGAAATTAGTAGCTAATTATCGGCAAAATTAATGGATCTGCGAACGTCTGAAAAATAAGGAGTTAGAAAAAATCTTTGCACGGCCCCTCTTGACACGCAGACCCCCGCCGCGCAGTCTTCCCCGATCCGGGCGGCCGAGGATGGCGCACACTGTTCCTATTTCCTGAACCCTGATCCCTCTTCCCTGATCCCTTTTCCCGGCCGTTTTTCGTACTTTCGTCCCCGCACCTCGTACTGGCCGCCCACCACGCGCGCAATGGCCTCCGTATACGCAATATGTTCTTCTTTCAAGATCCGTTCCGACAGCGAATGTGCATTGTCGGTTTCGAGAACCGGAATCGCACGCTGCACAACGATCGCGCCGTGATCGAGCTCCTCGTCGACAAAATGCACCGTGCAGCCGGCGACCTTCACACCGTAGTTGAACGCCTGCTCCTGCGCATCGAGACCAGGAAACGCCGGCAGCAGCGAGGGATGAATATTGAGAATTCGATTTGGAAAGGCGGCGACGAATTGCGGCGATAGAAGCCGCATGTAACCGGCCAGGCAAACCAGTTCCACGCCACGCGCGCGCAGGCTCTCGATCACATCGGCGTCGTGCTCCTCGCGCTTGCGTCCCGCGGAAACAAGGACCTTGGTCTGAAGACCCATCTCGCGTGCTTGTGCCAACCCGCGAGCATCGGCCACGTTCGAGATCACCACCGCGATCGCTGCGCCCTTCAGCCGTCCGGCACGAATCGACTCCGCAATGGCCAGAAAATTCGAGCCGCGCCCGGAGAGCAGAATACCGAGCCGCACCGGCGATGAAATGGAGGAATTTGCGTTCACCTTATTCTTCGGAGGAAGGGTCCATTATTTGTCCGCTCGGCTTTGGCTCCGCAAGCTAGCTGCCCTGGCCGCGCTGGCGCCGCCAACTCCGCAGTCTTCGCGCTACGTGTACTGCACGCGGCGCTCGCCTTTCACCACGCGGCCGATTACGTAGAACTTTTCTTCCGACCGGTCCAGCAGGTTCTTGGCGCGCGCGAACTTAGCAGCTGGAATCGCCGCAATCAGCCCGACGCCCATGTTGAACGTGCGCATCATCTCCTCCTGCGGAATATTCCCGAGTTCCCTGAGGTGCTCGAAGATGGGCAACACAGGCCACGAGCCGATCTCGACCTGCGCCGTGACTCCCTTGGGCAGAATGCGCGGAAGATTTTCCGTGATGCCGCCGCCAGTGATGTGCGCCATGCCCGTGGTCAGCCCGCCCGTGACCAGCTTCTGAATCACGTGCAAATAGCTGCGGTGTGTGCGTAACAGCGACGCGCCCGCTTTCTCCTTGATCGCCGTTACATATTGTGTAGCCTTGTAGCCGCCCACCTCGAACAGAAGTTTGCGCGCGAGCGAGTAGCCATTTGTATGCAGCCCCGTCGATGGCAGCCCGATCAGCACGTCGCCCGCTTTGATGCCAGCGCCTGTAAGCATCTTGTCGCGGTCCACTGCGCCCACAATAAATCCCGCCAGGTCGTATTCCCCGTCTGCGTAAAATCCCGGCATCTGCGCTGTCTCGCCGCCGATCAGCACACATCCATTGGCCTTGCACGCGTCGGCCAGCCCGCTCACCACGCTCTCCACAACATCTTCGTCCAGTTTGCCCGTCGCCAGGTAGTCCAGGAAGAAAAGCGGAGTTGCTCCCTGCACCGCAATATCGTTCACGCAGTGGTTCACTAGGTCCACACCCACCGTCTGGTGCAGCCCTAGCTGAAACGCCACCTTCAGCTTGGTCCCAACTCCATCGGCTGAGCTCACCAGAATCGGGTTCTTCCATCGCTGCAGGTCCAACCGGTAGAGTGCGCCAAAGTTGCCAATCCCGCCCAGCACATTCCGATTAAAGGTCTTTTGCGCCAAGTACTTGATGCGCTCCTTGGCATGGTCGCCGCCGCGCAAGTCTACCCCGGCGTCGGCGTAAGTCACGGTTTTCGCTGCGGTCTCGTGCGCCACGGTTCTGGCCTTCATCTAGGTGGATCGCTTCGGCTTGGGATGAGCCGGAAAGCAGAATTCTAGCAGCAATCAACCAGCCCATTTCCCACAAATCATCTGTCCGAACGGCGCTCCGCTCGGATAGGTCCTTTCCCGCGTCCGCCCAGGAACTCCCTAAGAAAATTGGAAAGCTGGCTTGACATCAATATCGTTCAGGGATACTCTGGTTTGGAAAGTCAGCTTTACAAAAGGCCCGCAACAGGAAACCGTGTCAAAGACCATCACGAACCGTGTCAGGGAGCTTCGCATCGCGCTTGGCTGGACTCAGGAGCAGCTGGCCCAGGCAGCAGGGGTCTCTCGCCAGAGCATCAATTCCATCGAGCGCAACCGCTACGTGCCTTCCCTCGAGCTGGCTCTAATCTTCGCTCGCATCTTCTCGCATCCCACCGACCACATCTTCCAGTTGGAGAGGCAATCATGACCCACCCCATCCTCGGCCGGATCCTCATGCTTGATAAGGTGTCCGATTGCCCGGACCTTCGCTCGGCGCGCCGCTTGGGCCGGCCAAAGATCGGACCGTGATTGATGCCGTTTCTCCCTGCGCCGGCTCAGCACTTCACCTGGAAAAGGAGTCTTTATGCATCCCTTCTGCCGCCTCGACGAGACACATCGCCGCCTCTTCGTCATCGGCAGCTTCGCTCTGATTCTCGGCGTCACCTCATGGATCTTCCGCGCATGCATCCCAGTCAATCACGATTGCCTCGATGCTTTCTGCGGATTTTTCTTCGCGCTGAATATCGCCCTCAACCTGCTTTGGCTGCCCGCCACCCGGCGTTGCCAAGGGAACCTTGTCTCAAATTGAGTTTTGCGCGCCCTCGCGGACGAAGCTCTTCGCTCAGCTCAACGAAAGGAAAGTTCACCCATGATTCTCAGCAAACTGCAGAAAAATCCCGCAAGGATGACTTCCGTCGGGTTGGCGTTCATCACCATCGGCCTGTCGTTCATTACGATTGGCCTTGCCTGGCCGCGGACCTCGCCGCCCATCCCTCCCGGG
>JASHSG010000361.1 GCA_030040935.1 Acidobacteriaceae bacterium
AACACTCTAAGATGCTGGTGGCAATGGGCGACTGCGCGATCACCGGCAACGTGCCCTCGATGCGCAACCCCATCGGGCCGGAAGCGATCCTCGATCGTGCCTACATCCAGAACGCCAGCGCGCAGGCGCAGATTCCCTGCGTCGTCGTCCCCAGGCTTCTCAAACTCGTCCGCCCCATTCACGAATTCGTGAAAGTCGACGTCTTTTTGCCCGGCTGTCCGCCTTCCGCAGACACGTTTCACACTGCGCTGACCGCGCTGGTCAGCGGAGGACCGCTGGACATTCCGGCGCTCACCCGCTTCGGAGCTTGATTTATGAGCCAGACCATCACCATCGATCCGGTAACGCGCCTCGAAGGCCACGGCAAAATCACTATCCAGCTCAACAGCCGGGGCGAGGTTGAAGACGCGCACTTCCACGTCACGCAGGTCCGCGGCTTTGAGCGTTTCAGCGAAGGCCGCCCCTTCTATGAGATGCCCAGCCTCATGGCGCGCATCTGCGGCATCTGCCCGGTTTCCCATCTCATTGCGTCGGCGAAGGCGTGCGAAGCCATCATGTCGGTTCGCATCCCTCATACCGCCGCCCAGCTGCGGCGCCTATTGAATCTGGCGCAAATGGTGCAGTCGCACGCGCTCAGCTTCTTTTATCTCGCCTCCCCCGATCTGCTTCTCGGAATGGATTCCGATCCTGCCGTGCGCAACATTCTCGGCGTTGCGGCCGCCAAACCGGAGTTGGGCCGCGCCGGCATCGGGCTGCGCCGCTTCGGGCAGAGCATCATCGAACTGCTCGGCGATAAGCGTATTCACCCCGGATGGGTAGTTCCCGGCGGCGTCACCGAACCGCTCGAGCCGGCCAAGCGCGACAAGATCCTCGCGATGATTCCCGAAGCCTACGCCAATATTGGCCTGGCGCTCGGCGCATACAAAAAGATCGCGGACACGTTCAAAGCCGAGATCGCAGTCTTCGCGAACTTCCCTTCCAACTACATGAGCTTGATCAACGACGATGAGTCGATCGAATTTACCGACGGCGCGATTCGCCTGATCGATTCGAAAGGCGGCATCATGGAGGATGGCATCGCTGCTACCCGGTTCGCCGAAGCGATTGGCGAAGCGGTCGAGCCATACAGCTACACCAAGTTCGCCTACTACAAGCCGCTGGGGTATCCGGAAGGGAGCTATCGTGTAGGCCCGCTCGCGCGCCTCAATATCGTTAAGTCGATGGGCACCCCCAAGGCGGAAAAGGAATTGGCAGAATTCAAGCAATTGGCCGCCGGGCCGGTCGAAGGTTCGTTCCACTATCACCACGCCCGCCTTGTCGAAATGCTCTACGGAATCGAGAAGATCGAGGAAATCCTCGCCGATCCCCGCATTCTCGGAAGGCATGTCCGCGCTACCGCGGGCGTGAATCGCCTTGAAGGCGCGGGCCAGGCCGAGGCGCCGCGCGGCGTGCTCCACCACCATTACAAAGTCGACGACGACGGCAAAGTCACCTGGGCCAACCTGGTTATCGCTACCGGCCAGAACAACAAGGCGATGAACCTCGGCGTTCTGCAGGCCGCCAGACACTATGTGAAAAACGGCAAGTTTACCGAGGGCGTTCTCAACCGCGTCGAGGCCGTGGTTCGCACTTTCGACCCGTGCCTGAGCTGCTCCACGCATGCCTTCGGCCAGATGCCATTGGCGATCGAAATAATCTCGGCCGGTGGCGAAGTACTCGACCGGGTTGTGCGCGATTGATCG
Organism: Acidobacteriaceae bacterium; assembly: GCA_030040935.1. Lineage (GTDB taxonomy): Bacteria > Acidobacteriota > Terriglobia > Terriglobales > Acidobacteriaceae > Telmatobacter. The sequence continues at coordinate 1,743 of JASHSG010000361.1, forward strand.
CCCCGCGGCAAGCCCCTCGTGAAGCGAATGACACAGAACCATAAAGGAGACCAATTGAATCCCGATCTAATGGAGCCCATCCACTTCGAGAAACCGAGCTGCCTGGTTCTCGCCTGCGGCAACACGCTGCGCAGTGACGACGGTGTGGGCCCGAGGCTCGCCATGTGGGCCGCGGAGCGGTTCAGCGACAATTCTCATGTTCGCGTTCTGGCTCGCCAGCAATGGACCCCGGACCTGGCGAAAGATATTGCGGACGCCGACTCGGTCGTATTTGTCGATTCCACCGTCGAATCCAAGCCGGGGCGTGTCCGCCTGACACCGGTCCCGCTGCATTTAAACAACGGCGCGGCCGAGACTGAAAATTCCGCCACCCACCATATCGACCCCCCTGAGTTGCTCGGGCTCACGCGAGAGCTGTATGGTTCGATGTCCGCATTTGCAATGCTACTTACCGTCGGCGCCGGATCAACAGAACTCGGCGAGAAACTGAGCGACCCCGTCGAAGCGGCCTTGCCACGCGCCCGCGGCCTATTGGAAAAGACAGTGCTAAGATTCCTCAGCAACTGAGCAAGCCCTGTCTGAAGTAACAAGCGAAGAGGAAAAGCAGCCGCATTCTCGCGCGGTCGTAATCCTTTTCATGCAACCCGAAAGAGTTGCTCAGAATGCCGTCAAAGTCTGGCGCAAACTGTACGAGCTCAACGTCTTGATGTAATTTCCTCGATCGTAAGGCGACGTATCTGGCACGGAACGGCGGCTCAGGCAGCCACGTGTCTCGGCGAGCGAAGCGTACTCGTGCTTGTTGAGCCAGTACCGCAGGTCAGCAAGCACGCGGGCAATGTGTCCGATCCCGTGGATGTGCAGCGCAGAAACCATCATTGCCACAGTGCCCCCGGCCATAACCGCCTTAAGCACGTCTTCGGCGGAGTGGACGCCGCCGGTGATTGCGATGTGTCCTTTGAAATGGCCGTAAAGAATAGCCGCCCAGTGCAGCCGCGGCAACAACTCCGACGGCGTTGAAAAGTGCAACGTGGGCCGCACCTCAAGCGTCTCGATGTCGAAGTCGGGCTGATAAAACCGATTGAAAAGCACCACGCCGCGCGCTCCCGCATCCTCGAGCCGAGAGCAAAGATGCGGCAAACTGGTGAAGGACTGCGAAAGTTTCACCGCAACAGGCACCTTCACCGCGCTGCACACGCTCGAAATCAGCTCCAGCAGCTGCAGCTCAATTGCGGCTGACGTCTGCGCGCGATCCGTGGCCAGTGCGAATGTATTTAACTCGATGGCGTTCGCGCCAGCCTGTTCCATCTCTTTCGCCAGCCGAACCCAGCCGCCACTGGTGGCTCCGTTGAGGCTGGCCATGATGGGAATCTGAACCGCCTCGCGTGCACACCGAATGTGCTCCAGATACCCCTCATGGGTCATGCGATAGTCAGACAGCTCAGGCAGGAAATCCAGCGATTCGGCAAACGAATTCGTTCCCCGCGAAAGATCTTCGTCGAGCGCGCGCGACTCCAGCGCCAGCTGCTCTTCAAACAGCGAAGTCAGCACGACCGCTGACGCACCCGCATCTTCCATGCGCCGGATGTTATCAATCGACTCCGACAGCGGGGTGCTCGCCACCACAATCGGCCCATTCAGGTTCATGCCCAGGTACTCGATGGAAAGGTCGGTCATTCTTCACCTCCGGCAGCCGCTGCTGCCAGTTTGCCTTCCGGCTTTGCTTGTGTTTTTTCAAGGGGCGCAATGTGCGGCGTCTCGCTGCGGCCCGGCATGCCCGCACGAGCAGAATAGACACGCCACTGGCGCTCGACGTCGTCCTGAGCTTCGGCGAGAAGCTCCGCGGCCATCCTGGGGTTGCCACGCGCCAGCATGGTGTAACGGGCTTCGCGATAAGCAAACTCCTTGAGCCGGATGGAGGGCGCCTTGGAGTCGAGCTGGAAGGGATTTTTCCCGTCCTCGCGCAGCGCCGGGTTATATCGCATCAGCGGCCAGTAGCCGGATTGCACGGCCAGCTTTTGCTGCTCGAGTCCGTGCACCAGGTCGTAGCCGTGGGCGATGCAACTTGAATACGCGATGATGATCGACGGGCCTTCGTGCGCTTCAGCCTCCTGGAACGCTTTCACCACGTGGCTGTCGTTGCCGCCGAGCGCCACCTGTGCCACGTAGACCGATCCATAACTCACAGCCTCCATGGCCAGATCTTTGCGGCTGTTGTGCTTTCCGCTTGCAGCGAACTTCGCCACCGCGCCTCGCGGCGTCGCTTTCGATGCTTGCCCGCCGGTATTCGAATAAACCTCGGTATCGAGCACCAGCACGTTGACGTTCTTGCCCGATCCCAGCACGTGATCGAGGCCGCCGAAGCCGATGTCGAATGCCCAGCCGTCTCCGCCCACGATCCACACGCTCTTGCGCACCAGGGCATCGGCAATGGCCAACAAGTTGCGCACGTCAGACGTCTCATTGCCGGCGAGCCGCTCGCGCAAAGCAGCTATCCGTTCGCGCTGTCGATTGATCTCCGTCTCGGTCTTCTGCGCTGCGCCGACGATATCCGCCGCGAGCTCCGCACCGATTTGAGCCGCCAATCGCGTCACCAGCGCCTCGGCAAAAGCCTTCTGCTGGTCGAGCGCCACGCGCATGCCGAATCCGAACTCCGCATTGTCCTCAAAGAGCGAGTTGTTCCACGCCGGGCCCCGGCCATTCGTGTTCAAGGTGTAGGGCGTAGTCGGCAGGTTACCCCCATAGATTGACGAGCAGCCTGTGGCATTCGCAATGTAAAGCCGGTCGCCGAACAACTGCGTGAGCAGCTTGATGTACGGCGTCTCGCCGCAGCCAGCGCATGCGCCCGAAAACTCAAACAGCGGCTGCAGCAGTTGCAAGTCCTTCACCTGCGCATGCGAAAGTTTCGATCGGTCCATTTCCGGCAGTGACAGGAAAAACTCCCAGTTCTCCCGCTCAGGCTCGCGCAGCGGCGCCTGCGGCGCCATGTTGATCGCCTTCCTGCTGGCGTCGCTCTTGTTCTTCACCGGGCAAACCTCCACGCAAACCGCGCACCCGGTGCAGTCTTCGGGGGCCACCTGCAGCGTGTAACGCTGCTCTTCCATTCCGCGCCACTTGGGCTTCGCCCACTTGAACGTCGCCGGAGACTTGTCGCTCAGCGCCGTGTCGTACACCTTCGCGCGGATCACCGCATGCGGGCACACCATCACGCATTTGCCGCACTGGATGCAAAGATCCTTGTCCCAAACAGGAATGAACTGCGCGATGTTCCGTTTCTCCCATTGCGCGGTGCCCGTCGGGAAGGCGCCTCCCGCTGGAATTGCGCTCACCGGGATCAGGTCGCCTTTGCCCGCGGCAATCTGGCCCAGCACGTCGTGAACAAACCTGGGCGCTTTGGCGGAGATCACGCCGGTCACGTCGAAGTCGGAACTGGCGGCCGCCGGCAGGTTGACCTTTTCAAGATGCGCCAGCGCGTGATCGACTGCGTCAAAATTCTTCTGAACTACCGCCTCGCCGCGCTTGCCATACGTCTTCTGGATTGACTTCTTGATCTGTTTGATCGCCTCATCGCGTTCGAGCACGCCGCTGATCGCGAAAAAGCACGTTTGCATGATGGTGTTGATCCGCGACCCCATCCCCGCTTCGCGCGCCACCTTGTATCCGTCGATCACATAAAACTGGATTTTTTTGCGCAGCATCTCCTGCTGCATGCTGCGCGGCAACTTGTCCCACACCTCGGCTGCCGCATAGGGCGAGTTCAGCAGAAACACCGCTCCCGGCATCGCCGCTTCGAGCACATCCATCTTTTCAAGGAAGCTGAAGTTGTGGCACGCCACGAAGCTGGCGCGGGTAATCAGGTAAGTCGACCGGATTGGGTTTGGACCGAACCGCAGATGCGACGTGGTCATCGAGCCGGACTTCTTGGAATCGTAGACAAAGTAGCCTTGCGCGTAGTTCGGCGTTTCGCTGCCGATGATCTTGATCGAATTTTTGTTCGCGCCCACCGTGCCATCGGATCCAAGCCCGTAAAACAAAGCACGCACGGTCTTCGGGTCCTCGGTCGAAAACTCCGCATCGTACTCCAGGCTCGAGTGGCTCACGTCGTCGTTGATGCCCACCGTGAAGTGGTTCTTCGGCGAGGGCCTCGCCAGCTCGTCGAGGACGCCCTTCACCATCGCCGGGGTGAACTCCTTCGACGACAGACCGTACCGTCCGCCGATGACAGCAGGCATACCTTCAACAAGAGGAAGGTTCGCGGCATTCTCAGCCAGCACCGTCATCACATCCTGGTAAAGCGGCTCGCCCGTGGCGCCGGGCTCCTTGCATCGGTCGAGCGTGGCAATTGATTTCACGCTCCTGGGCAGCGCGGCCAAGAACGCCTTGCTGCTGAATGGCCGGTAGAGCCGAACCTTGACCATGCCCACCTTTTCGCTCCGCTCGTTCAGCGCGTCCACGGCCTCTTCGGCGGCTTCCGCGCCCGAGCCCAACAGTACGATGACGCGCTCCGCATCCGGCGCGCCGTAATAGTCGAACAGGTGATACGCGCGGCCCGTCTGCTTCGCAACCCGGTCCATCACCGACTGCACAATTCCGGGAACGGCCGCATAGAAAGGCGAGCACGCCTCGCGCGCCTGGAAAAACACATCGGGATTCTGCGCCGTGCCGCGAATGAACGGCCGATCCGGCGTGAGCGCGTTTTTCCTGAACGCAATGAGATATTTGTCATCGGCCAGCGCGCGAATGGTTTCGTCCGCGATCGGCTCGATCTTGCCCACCTCGTGCGAAGTTCTAAAGCCATCGAAGAAATGAATGAACGGAATGCGCGATTCGAGGGTGGCGATCTGCGCCACCAGCGCCATGTCGGCGACTTCCTGCACGGAATTCGAGGCCAGCATCGCCCACCCCGTCGCTCTGCATGCCATCACGTCGGAGTGATCGCCAAAGATCGACAAAGCATGTGTCGCCAGCGTGCGCGCGGAAACATGCAT
>JASHSG010000362.1 GCA_030040935.1 Acidobacteriaceae bacterium
CGTATCAATGGGAGAAAGGTGCGCGGCGGCGACAAAGGTTCCGGCTCCTGTGCCGAGGAGCGGCGCGTGGGCGAAGGCGCGCCAGCCGGCGGACCAAATGTTGAAGCGTTCGTTCAGGTCGCCGGTTTGGAGCTGTTCGGGAATGGTGGCGAGGCGCGCGAAGGTGGCGCTGGGAACGATAATCCACAGCGCGGCAAGAAAGGGCGGCAGGACGAATGCAGCCGCAACAGTGCGGCGCAATCGGCCTTGGGTGAGGAGGACGGCAGAGCCGGCAATTCCAATGACGGCGGCCAGAAATCCCTCCCGCGAAGCCGTCAGCAGGACAGCGACGATCCCCAAAGGGAAAAAGCCAAGCGCTAAAAGGCGCGGGAGCCAGCGGCGTTCGCAGTTGACGAGCAGGGCAGCCAGCGGAAAGCCGAGATCGAGGAAGCGAGCGACTTCATTCGGGTCCTGACCGTATGCGGCGAAGCGGAGCTGGCCGGCGGCAATGGCTTCGGGCGAGCGGAAGGCTGCCAAGGTGAGAAGTGCAAGCACCCAGCTCCCATCGACGGTCGCGCGCAGCAGGGAGCGAAGATCGGCCGGAGTGACGACCAGCTCCCACGCCAGCCAGACGATCATCATCTCCTGGAAATAGCCGCGCATTTTTCCAAGGGTCGCGGCGGAATCGATGGTCCAAAAATACGAACAGCAAAACCAGAGAAAGAGGGCAAGAGTGAACCACCAAAATGCGCCGGGAGTGCGCATGCGGCCTGCCCGCAGAACCGCCGGGACAGCGGCGAGAAGCACGAGCAAGCCCGCGACGCGGGCCGCGTTACCAAGCAGCCCGCCAAGATCGAGCGAGTATTCCCAGGGAATGGTGAAGGCGAACACAAGAAGCAGAAGCCACGCGATTCTTCTCATTGCGCCTCGCTAATAGCGTTGCGAATAAACAAGCGCCGAGTAAACAGTGACACCAATGGTGGACTGGATGGCGGACTCCAGCGTGCGATTGACGAGGTTCCTGGCGAGGGAATCTGGAACATAGAGAATGTCGCGATCGTGCACGGGCTGGTCTGGATCCTGGCCGCGAAGCATGCGCCGGATATTGAGCACGGTCATGGCGCGGCCTCCCGTTTGCTCGCGGATGAGAAGCGCCTTGCCGAGGGCAGCATTCTGCGAGGGTCCCCAGGCGAGCGAGAGCGCCTGCACCACGGTGAGCCCCTGCACGGGGTCGACCGGGAATCCGCCGGGGCGGATCACATCGCCCACAACGTAGACCAAGCCCGCGCGGCTTACCTGGACGGTGTCTCCCGGCCTGAGCTCCGGATTGTGGTCGGATGAAGCGTCGGTTCCGCTGGGGTCCAGAACAACCGCGTGTGGAGTTTTGGGATCGCCCTGGTGAAACACGTTCACGAGCCGCCCGGCGTTTGGCGAAAGACCGGATGCGGCTGAAAGCAGATCGAGCAGGCGATGGTGGACGGTGTAGGGATAAACGCCAGGGCGCGCGACTTCGCCGAGGACACTCACGTCCTGACCGGAGTAGGCGGTGACGAGCACCGAAACGAGCGGATGCAGCAGCATTCCTTTAGCCAGAAGCGCCGTTTCAATGGCGCGCGCGGCCGATTGCTCGTCGAGACCGGCAAGCTTCACTTCACCGATCAGCGGAAGCGTGACCGTGCCCGACGCCGAAACGCGAACCGCAGAGTGAAATTCGGGCGTGTGGTATTCGCCGATGTCGAGAAAGTCTCCCGGGCCAATGGGCGCGGGCATGGGCGCCGACGATGGCGCGCCAGCAAAAGGCGGAACGCTGCCCGCGGGTACTCCGCCGCCCATATCGTTCCAAATCGGGGGAGCATCCCTGGGATTGGGCACGCTTCTGGTCTCCTCAGTCTGCGGGAAGGCGGCGACGCCGGTGGGAAGGCCCGACGTGCTGGGCGTGGGTGCCTGCGCGCGAGCCAAAGGCGCGGCGCAGAGCGGTGCCAGCAGGGCGAGCAATGCAACCGCCCGAGCGGAACCAAGCAACTCACGCGAGAGCGCGGCCCCAACGGCGATCCAGAGGCCCACGAAAAACGTGATCGCGAGATAGAGCGGAGGATTGGGAGCGACCGGCTTGACGGGCTGGCGCGCGCAATCAACGACAGAGATGTTCGAGGAGCGCACGCCGGCGGCGAGACCTGCTTCCTCGGCCTTATCCTGCACGCGGAGGTACAGGTCGTGGCTGGCGTTTGCTTCCTGGCGCATAACGGCGTACTCCGTTGCCGCCTCGTTCAGCTTCATGCCTTGACTGGTAGCCTGCTCGAGGCTATTGCGCACCAACTGCTCGCGATCCAGAGCGGTTTGCCAGTTAGAGCGGAAGCGCTCGACCAGCTTGGCGTCCTCAGCTTGCTTCTGCCGGTCGAGATCCTGTAGTTGGCGGCCAATTTCGACGACGCGGGGAAACCCCGGGCCGTGCTCGGCGCTGAGCTGGGCTTGCTCCTGTTCGAGATCGCTGCGGCGGGCATGAATCTGTTCGAGGAGCGCCGTCGCGAAGTTGGCATTGTCAGCTTGCAGGCGCGGGTCCGAGGCAATGACCGTCTCAGGGTCGCCTTCGGAAGCGGCCCGATACTCGGCCTCTGCAAGAATGCGGTCGGTTGTGGCCGCAACAAGCTGGCGGCTGAGTTCGTCAATTTCAACGAACGCCGAGCTGTGTTCGGTTTCTCCTGGCTGGCCGCTGGCCATAACCTCCGGAGTGCTGACAATGCCGTGACGGTCTTCAAATGCCGCCAAACGCTGCTGATCCTGGTCGACGCGAGATTTCAAATCGGCAAGCTGGGCATTGAGCCATCCGGAAGCTTGCGCCGTGGCCTGAATCTGCGATTCCGTTTCCTGCTGGCCATAGGCGGCGATGAGCGCGTTAACGACCAGGGCCGAGAGCGCCGCATCGTGAGTGCGGAAGCGAATCTCGACCAGCATGGTGCGCGGGACGGATTCCACACGAAGGCGGCGCGAGAAGCGGTCAAGAAGCCAGGCCTGAGCACCGGGCGAGGGCCTTTCAGGATTGAACCCCGGAAACCGTCCGGCAAAGTTACCGCAGAAGGCAGATGCGCTGTAAAGCTTTAGCCCGGAGATCACGCGCCAGGCAAGCTGATCGCTGCGCAAAACGCTGGCCAGCGTTTCCAGCGCAATGGGCGCGGAGAGAATTGAGGTGGGAACCTGCACCTCAGCGCCGTCGAGGCTGAGCGAGGAAACAGGCGCGGCGCGGAGCTCGACTCGGCCGACGGCTTCAAATTGATTGGGCGCGATGAGGCAATAGAGGGCGCACGCAATCAGCAACGTCCCTTCGACGATAAAGACTAACCGCCGCCGGCGCCAGACTACGCGGCAAAGGTCACGCAAAGAGGTTGAGTGCGGCTGAATCGTGTTCGTTCGGGCACGCGCCAGAGAGTCGCTGACAGTGACTTCCTCGATCGGCAGAGCATTCGGCACCGGAACGAACCTCAATCACGGCAGACCGCAAGCGGAGGTGCAGTTCATCGGGATTCCTACAGTGAATCGGCAAAATCCACGACGCTCTGTCGCCGCCGAATGCAGCGAAAGCTCGTCATGGGCCTCTCCTTGACCGGGCTGGGGATTCGCGCGTGGGAATTTAAAGCGTGCGAGGCACCGCTTGCTAAAAAATCGGCACTTGACCGCATCAAATATCCGGCGCAACAGTTCCTCATCCGGCGCCGCCTCAAGTCAGATGGAGGCAGAAGGGATGGCCCTGGCGTTCAAAACGAGCAGCAATTCTGAGGAAAATCGTTGACAGTTTCGCTCATTGATGGGGGATCGTCAATGACCTTGAACAGGTTTGGACACACAAGCGTGATTGCCATCACATGGCGGGCTCCGAGTCTCTCTCAGACGCCGGCCGGGGAATGGCGCGGAATGGAAGCTGATTGAGAACCGATGTTGCGGAATTGCGAGCGAAGACCGCGGGGAAAGACTACCCCTGCGTGGTCTTGTACCACTCGACGGTGCGGCGGAGCCCTTCCCGGAAGTCGACCAGGGGGATGTAGCCCAAGAGTTCCCTCGCCCGGCCGATATCTGCCAGAGAATGCTTGATGTCGCCTGAGCGGGGCGCCGCATAGGCCGGCTCGCCGCTGTAAGCGGTGAGTCCGCAGAGGATCGCAAAGACTTGATTGAGAGTGATGGCCGAACCGGTGGCCACGTTCATCATTCTGGCGGAAACCTTTGCGGCGGGCGCGGAGGCGGCCAGAAGATTGGCGGCGACTACGTTCTCAATAAATGTAAAGTCGCGGCTTTGTTCACCGTCACCGTAGATGGTGGGTTGCTCGCCGGCCAGCATCCGGCGGCAAAAGATGGCCAAGACGCCGGAGTAATGGGAAGTGGGATCTTGAAACGGGCCGAAGACGTTGAAGTAGCGCAGCGTGACGGTTTCAAGGCCATAGACGCGCGTGAATGACCTCAAATAGTGCTCGCCTGCAAGCTTTGCAACGGCGTAGGGGCTGATCGGATTGGGTGCCATGTCTTCGTGCTTGGGAAGGGTCGGCGTGTCGCCGTAAACCGAAGACGAGCCTGCATAGATGACCCGGCGCACCCCTGCGGTGCGGGCGGCGACAAGCAGATTGAGCGTGGCATCGACGCAGTTGCGATTGGTGGAGACAGGATCGGCCACGGAGCGCGGAACGGAGGCGAGAGCCGCCTCATGGAAGACAATCTCGACGCCGACACAGGCTTTGGCGCAGACCGCCGGATCGGCCAAGTCGCCCTCAATGAATTCCATGTCTTCAAGGCCGGCAAGATTGGCGCGCTTTCCCGTGATGAAGCTGTCGATGCCGCGAACCGCTTCGCCGCGTTTGAGGAGCGCGGCAGCGATGGAACGGCCGATGAAACCCGCAGCGCCGGTGACCAGATATCTTGCCAAGTTCGTGCTCCAAAAAAGGGATGCTGCGGGGCCCCGTTCAGCGGGCAGCACCGGCTAGGATACTATTCGAAGCCAGCGATCCGCTGAATGTGGCCAGAAGCCCGGCAATGTCAACCGGCGGCGCTGCGTTTCAATTCAATGATGACAGCATTCCTGCCAACTTTGGCTGAACCCCAGCAATTCTCCGGCTGGGAGAGATTGCTGTTTGCGGAGCTCGCGGTATTGTCGCTGGCGGGCTTCTGGAAGCAATTAGGACCGATTCTCGGCAATATTCTCCAATCGAAGAAGGACCCGGGCTTTCGATTGTTTCCCATCGGCCGGCGGGTGCGCGACTTTGTCTGGGAGGTGCTGCTCCAGGCCAAAGTGATTCGCGAACGGCCGCTGGCGGGGTTGGCTCACGCGGTGGTGTTCTGGGCGTTCTGCGCGTTTGCTCTGGTCACGCTGAACCACTGCGCGGCGGTTTTCGGGCTTGGCTTTCTCGATCCAGCAGGGCTGGTGGGACGATTCTACTTCGATTTCGCAGCGGTGTTCGCCGTGGCTTGCGCGGCGGGAATCTTCGGACTGTTCGTGCGGCGATTTGTGGCGCGGCCAAAATGGCTGGGCGAAGTTTCCTGGGAATCGGGGCTGATCGCACTGCTGATCTTCGCGCTGATGGTCACGTACCTGGCGGCATTCTTTGTGGCGGCATCCGGCACTGCCGCGCAGGTACTTTGGTGGGCGCACACGCTTACGTTGCTCGCGTTTTTGCCGGTGATTCCCCATACCAAGCACCTGCATCTGATGTTGAGCCCCATTACGGTCTTTCTTTCGCGGGGCGGATTTGGCGAAATTCCTCCGCTTGCGGACGACGAGGATTTCGGGCTGGTCGCCGGAAAGGACCTGACAAAACTGATCAGCCTGCAGGCATACTCCTGCGTGGAGTGCGGGCGCTGCATGGAGCATTGCCCCGCCAACAACACGGGCAAGCTGCTGAACCCGAAAGAAATTGTGCTGGGGCTGCGTGGGTATCTCAATGCATATGGCCCGACTTCAGAGGAGCCGCTGCTCGGCAAATACAACGCGCAGGAGGCAGCGTTCGAATGCACCACGTGCGGGGCATGCGAATATCAGTGTCCGGTAGGCATCGAGCACGTGCCGATTATTGTGGGGCTGAGGCGTGGCGCCGTGAACACGGGCGCGTGGGAAGACCAACGCGGGGCAAGACTATTCCTAACATTGGAGCGAGGCGCCAACGCGCTCGGTATCAGCAGCGCGGACCGAGATAAGTTTGTCGACAAGAATTCCCTGCCCCTCTTTGACGGGACCCAGGAGTATTGCCTGTGGCTGGGGTGCATGGGCGCTTACGACCCGCGCGGGCGCGAGATTGTTTTGGCTTTGGTTAAGGTCCTGCGTTACTTGAAGGTTAGTTTCGGCGTGCTGCGCAAGGAACGATGCACCGGCGATCCGGTGCGGCGGCTGGGCAACGATCTGGTGTTCCAGCAACTGGCGGAGGCAAATTTCGAGACGCTCAAGCAGAATCGCGTAACGAAGATCGTGTCGATATGCCCGCATTGCGTGAGGACGATTCAGGAAGACTGGAAGGCGTACGGCACTCCGCCCGAAGTGGAGCATCACAGTGAGTTGCTTTCACGGCATCTGCATCGGCTGCCGGTCCAAAACCTGGAGAAAAAGGAGAAAATCGTGTTCCACGATCCGTGCTACCTAGGGCGGTATCGGGGCATTTACGAGGAACCGCGAAGCGTTGCCGCGGCGGCGCGGGACCTGGTGGAGGCGCCGCGCTCGCATGAACGCAGTTTTTGCTGCGGAGCGGGCGGTGGGCTTGCGTTTCTGGGCGAGGAAAAGGGCCAACGCGCGAGCCAGGCGCGAGCGGCAGAGCTAGCTGCGACGGGAGCAAGTGTCGTGGGCACGGCCTGCCCCTTTTGCAATACGATGTTCCGGGACGCGCTCGTGGAAAAGGGGGACGGCGCGCCCGAATTGCTCGATATTGCGCAGTTGGCGGCGAGGGGATTGCCGGAGTGATTGCAGAAGGCTGGAGAGATGAAGATCGTTGTTGCCATTAAGCAGGTTCCGGGACGCGACACGCCACTCCGCATTGCCGAGAACTCGAGATGGATTGACGAGAGCGAAATGCAGTGGGCGATGAACGAGCCCGACGCCTATGCGCTGGAAGAGGCGCTGCTTTTGAAGGAACGAGACGGCGGCGAGGTGATTGTGGTGAGCGCCGGCCCGGAGCGGGTAGCCTCAACCATTCGCGAGGCTCTTGCGTTGGGCGCGGACCGCGCGATTCACATTGTTTGCGAGGACCTGAGAAGGCGCGATGCGCTCTGCGTGGCGCGTTTGCTGGCTGCGGCGATCAAGCCGGAGAAGCCCGACCTTGTGCTCACCGGGCTGCAATCCGAGGACCTCGGGCTGGGCCAGACCGGGGTCATCGTCGCCGAATTGCTTGGGCTGCCGCATGCGACGATGGTTCTTCATGTGGAAAGGATTGACTCGGGGCTAAGTGTGAAACGGGAGCTTGAGGAAGGATGGTTTCAGTCGATTGAGTTGCCCACGCCCGCGCTGCTGACGATACAGTCGGGCGGGAACAAACTGCGTTACGCGACACTGATGGGGATTAAACGCGCGAGGACTAAGGAGCTGAGAACTGCGAGCGCGCCAGAACTCGGAGCGGAAGACGCGCCGACGGTCGGGCTCGATCAAATCTCTGTGCCAAAAAAGCAGAAATCCACGCAGATACTGAGAGGCACGGCAAAGGAAGCGGCGATTGCTTTGGTGGAAAGGCTGAAAACGGAGGCGCGCGTTCTATGAGTGTCTTCGTGGTTTTGGAGGAAAGCGGCGGGAGAATCAGGAAGGCCAGTTGGGAAGCACTCGCCGCCGCACTGTGTTTTGGACGAGCAGAAGGTATTGCTGCGATTGTGATCGGCGCACGGACTGATGCGCTGGCCGCGGAGGCCGCAGCCGGGACCGTCGGTAAGGTGATCCGCGTGGAGCATCCGCTGCTCGCGCAGTACACGGCGGATGGGTTTTCTCTGGCTTTGCAGCAACTCATCCAAAACGAGCGCCCCGCGCAAGTGGTCTTTCCCCATACATATCAGGTGCGCGATTATGCGCCAGCGCTGGCGTGCCGCATGGGCCAAGTTCTGATCGGCGATGTCGTCGGGATCGAGGAAGGGCCGAGGTTCGTGAGACAGCTCATGCAAGGCCGGTTGAATGGCAGTTATAGCCATTCGGGCAATGGACCGTGCTTCATCTCGGTGCAGTCGGGAGCGTTTCGGGCTGATCCGCCTGAGACGCGGCCGACGCCGGCGCCGATTACAACATTCACTCCGGCAATTGAAGCGGCGCAGATTCGCACGCAGCCGGGGAAACCGTTTCGCGCGTCGGAGCAGACGGTCGATTTGGGATCGGCACAGAGAATTGTAAGCGTGGGTCGCGGCATCAAGGAGGCGCAAAACCTTACTCTGGTGGAGGAATTGGCGGCGGCGCTGAGCGCGGAGCTGGCTGCCTCGCGGCCGATTTGCGACAACGGCTGGCTGCCACTTGAGCGGCAGGTGGGAAGCTCGGGCCAGACGGTGGCGCCGAAGCTGTATCTCGCGGTGGGGATTTCCGGAGCGATTCAACATCTCGTCGGGATGAAGGGATCGCAGTGCATTGTCGCAATTAACAAAGATCCCGACGCGCCGATCTTCGAGGTGGCCGATTACGGGATCGTCGGCGATCTGTTTGAAGTGGTCCCGGCGCTGACAGAGGCGGTGATGGCGGCGAAGCAGCAGGCCAACGCGCTGAGCGACACAGGATAATCGACCGACCAAGAAGAATCTCTCAACAACGACTGCCGCTTCGCCCTGTACCTAATCGCGCCGTCGATGTGTTAAGGTTCCATTTTTGCCGTGCGTTCAACCGTTAGCGGAGTGAAATTCGATGCTTTTTCCGGAGACATATCCCGCAGCACTGGCTCTCACGGTCCTGACGATGCTTTGCTGGGGTTCGTGGGCCAATACGCTGAAGCTCTGCCCCGGCTATCGCTTTCAACTCTTCTATTGGGATTACGTGGCGGGAATGATAGCAGGCGCTGTCTTCTGGGGACTCACAGCGGGCAGCATGGGACATGCAGGGACGCCATTTCTTGCGGATCTGAAGCAGGCAGGGGCGGGACCGATTATTTACGCGATCGTGGGCGGGGCGATCTTCAACGTGGCGAACCTGCTGCTGGTGGCTGCAATCGACGTGGCCGGGCTGGCGGTCGCCTTCCCTGTCGGGATTGGCCTCGCGCTGGTGATCGGCGCGGTTTCAAATTACGTGCTAAAGCCGGTGGGTAATCCGCTGCTGCTTTTTGGCGGAGTTGCGCTGGTGGTGGTGGCTATCGTATTGGATGCGGCGGCGTATCGCGGGCGCGAAGCCACGACCAAGGCAACGACTGGGCGCGGCATATTCATCAGCCTGGCTTGCGGGGTGCTGATGGGCTGCTTCTATCCTTTTGTGGCGCGCGCGTTGAACGGCTCGCCGGGCATGGCTGCTCCCGGGCCGTATGCCGTGACAATGTACTTTATGATCGGCGTGCTGGTTTCCGCAGTGCCCGCGAACTGGCTCCTGATGAAGAAGCCTCTGGACGGGAAGGAACCTGTTGATGGCGCCGGATACTGGCGCGCGCCGCTGGGCTGGCACCTGGCGGGAGCTCTGGGCGGGTGCATCTGGTGCACGGGCGGCCTGGCAAACTTCCTCGCGTCGGGCGCGCACCTGGTAGGGCCTGCGGTCTCCTATAGCATTGGTCAGGGCGCAACCATGGTCTCCGCTTGCTGGGGCGTGTTTGTGTGGCACGAATTCGCAGGCGCTCCGCGACGAGCAAAGATTTCTCTGGTTCTGATGTTCATCTTCTTCTTAGCCGGGCTGGGCGCGGTAGCGCTCGCTCCGCTGTACTGAGGGGACCCGGGTATCGACCTCACTCCAGCCGCGAAGACAGAGACGCGGCGAGGGCGGGGCACCCGATTCGCTCGAAGGATTCAACATGGTTGAGGCGCGCAAACCCATCGTGATCGTCGGCAGCATCACCATGGACCTGGTGACGCGCACGCCGCGGATTCCGGCGATCGGGCAGACGCTGATCGGTACGGGCTTTGAGACGACGCCCGGCGGCAAAGGCGCGAATCAGGCAGTCGCGGCGGCGCGGCTTGGATATCCCGTAGCTATGGTAGCCAAGGTGGGCGACGACGCCTACGGACCGGCGCTCGTCGAGAATCTCAAGCATGCGGGCGTGGAGACCGGAGGAATGGCGCAGGTTTCCGGGTCTTCAGGATTAGCGCCGATGTTCGTTGCCGACAACGGACTGAATGCGATTGTGGTGGTTCCGGGCGCAAACGGGAAGATGGATCGCGCGGTTGTGGATCAAAACGCGGAGCTGATTGGTTCGGCGGGGATGGTCCTGTGCCAGCTTGAGATCCCCATGGAGACGCTGAGCTACACGCTGGATTTTTGCGCGCGTGCCAGCGTGCCGGTGATGCTCGATCCCGCGCCGGCGGCGGATTTGCCGGATGCGGTCTGGAACCAGGTCGCGTGGTTCACGCCCAACGAAACCGAGGCTGCGCACTATGTGGGCGACAGCGCAGACGCGGAAGCCAGCGCGAAGCGGTTGCTCGACAAGGGACTGCGCGGCGTGGTGCTCAAGCGCGGCGGTGAAGGGGCGTTCGTGGCGGTTGCAGGCGGAAGGGCCGAGTGGGTGAAGGCGTTCAAGGTGGACGCGATCGATACTGTTGCCGCCGGCGATTGCTTCAATGGGGCATTCGCCGTGGCGCTGCTCGAGGGCAAGGACGCGTGGACAGCGGCGCGATTTGCCAATGCGGCGGCGGCCATCTGCGTCACGCGCAAAGGGGCGGCTGCGTCGATGCCGATGCGTCACGAAGTCGATGCGTTTTTGAGATCGAATTGATGCGCAAAGGCCCTGTCAGAAAACCAACAGTCAGATTTGGGCGAGACGGGTTCCCTGATCTCCGAATGCACGGGACCTGGGGCACCCATCAGGCGGGACGCCAGATTTCACCAGACGTGGCAGGCGTTCACGGGCATCATGGGCTGGCCCACTTTGCACCCGAAAGCTTTGCCGAACTCCGGCAGATTCTGGACCACACCATTCA
>JASHSG010000363.1 GCA_030040935.1 Acidobacteriaceae bacterium
CGCCGCCCGAGGTGCTTAAGTCGTAGGTGCTCCAGCCGGAGTTGGCGTCGTGTACATAAAGCGAATTTGTGTGATTGCCTCCGAGAGCCGCGCTATCGACGATGTAAAGAGTATTCGAATCCTGCGTCCAGGCGGCAGCCACGCCCAAGCCGCCAAACGTACTATTTATGGTGCCGGAGACGTTGTAGAGGTAAAACAGGCCGCGAATTTGATCGTTAATGAGGAGAGAGGAGCCATTTGGAGAAGCGGCGAGCACAACGCCGGGAACCGTCGTGTCCTGTCGAGTGAGGGAATTGGTGTTTGTCGAGTAGACCATGAGCTCGCGGGGCGAGCCGAAGTAGAGATTGAGACCCGCCTGGTCAATGACCATGGAATTGGGCACAAAGGGCAGGCGCACCGTCGATCCGGGTGCGCCCGTGAGCAGCTCAGCCGAATAAAAGTACTGCGACTGGCCCGGGGCGCCAAACCATACAAAATCGCTGGTGTTGCCGGGGACAATGACGTCGAGGGGATTGGAAGTGATAGACAGCCCGGTTCCGTTGAGGCCAATCTCGTTGATGGGGGCAGGATTGCAACCTGGCGGCTTGCATAGCGCAGTTAGCGTAGCGACGCCGGGAAAAGCCGGCGTAATGGACCCGGTAGCCGTGGTGGTGACATCGATGGGGTTAGTGGACTCGTAGTCGAGCGCAAGCCCGGTGATGGAAGCGCCCTGTGTGTCGGTCACCGTGGTCGTGAGGTTCTGCACAACTCCCTGTGTGATGACGCCTTTTGTACTTCCATTTGCCAGAGCAATGTTGATCGATTTGGGCGGGCAGGTAGAGAAATATCCCGCCGAAGAAGCCGACTCTGCAATGGTTGCGGTGATGACCGTGGTGCCCGGCTGCTGTGCGGTGATGACGTTGGTAGTGGAATTGATTGTGGCCACCGCTGCGTCGCCGGTCGCGAAGCTGAGAGTGCCGATGGAGGAAGTGCACTCGGGAACCGACGTGACGCCCGGCGCCAGTCCGCCAGGGCAAGCGTAGTTTGCAGGCGACACTGAAGGCGGCGCGCAAAGTTCATATTGGACTCCATTGCTCACGTAGCATTCCTGAGCGTCGAGCTGTGCCTGCTGGTTCTGCGAAAAACATTGCTGCGGACCAGAACTGGGAACCGAATTCGTAACCAGGCTGATACTGGAAATCGGAGCATGGACATAGACGGTGACGGGATTGGAGGTGACTGAATCGGCAGAGGCCGTGATATAGGCAACGGCGTAGGGCACGCCGCCAGTCGACGGCAACGGATTGGGGAAGTTGCAATAGGTGTAGTCGGCGATGCCGCCGCCGCTGTTGCGGTTCCAGGTACCGGCGCAGATTTCGCCGGCGGGCGAGATGTCAACCAACTGGTTGTTGCTGGTGCCGTAACTGAGTGAACCGGTGGCAATCGAAGCCGGATCGCCCTTGCATGTGGTGGCGGTGGGCGCCAGGATCGCGGTGGTCTGTCCGAAGGCCAGCGAAATGCCTGCAATCTGGGGCTGCAGCGTGAGATCGGCCACATCGGTATCGGTTAACCCATAGCCGAGGCCGTTGCAATACTTCCCCGCCGGGTTGCGCACGCAGCCGGAGATCGAAATCCCGGCCGGAATGGCGAGGCCGAGCAAAAGAACGAGCGTCAGAAACCGCCGCATGAATCCTCCCCGTTCCTGGCGCGAGAAGCGCGGAACGGATTTGAAAGAGCGCGTTAAGAAGAATGTGTCAAAACTGCCGTTGCCAAGGCCCGCGGATGAGTCCCGCGGCGGGCCAGAGCAGAGTAAGCCGCACCCCCGCAGGCTCCCGCCAGCAAGCTAACCCATGCGACCGGAGGGACGAAACGATGAGTGAATATCCCAAACAAAAAGTGTATCAGGATGGACCTGCCTCCGGCATAGAGCGGGATGGCGAAACGGCGCTGCCAAATAGACTGTT
Organism: Acidobacteriaceae bacterium; assembly: GCA_030040935.1. Lineage (GTDB taxonomy): Bacteria > Acidobacteriota > Terriglobia > Terriglobales > Acidobacteriaceae > Telmatobacter. The sequence goes on from JASHSG010000363.1 coordinate 1,944, forward strand.
GCGGCTCTTGTTGGCGAGCAAATGAAGCATCAGGATCCGGGCGGCATGTAGCGGGCGAACCAATCGACTGCGCGCTCCAAAACATCGCGACGATCGGCGGGATTGGAGAAGCTGTGACCTTCATTGGAATATACGACCAACTGCGAGGGAACCTGCAGATCGCGCAGTGCGTGCCAGAACTCAAAGGACTGTGGGGCGGGACATTCGCCGTCGCGATCTCCCACAAGCGCCAGGGTGGGCGTGGAGACGCTCTTGATGAAAGTTATAGCGGAGCTGCGCGCGTAGACCTGTGGGTCGTCATAAACGGAAGCGCCGAAGTAGGGGATCATCCACTGATCGATGGAGTTCTCGCCGTAGTAGGAAAGCCAGTCGGAGATGCCCGCACCCGCGACCGCGGCACGGAAGCGATGGGTCTGGGTGACGGCAAACATGCTCATAAATCCGCCGTAGCTCCAGCCGGCAATGCCGACACGCTTGGGATCTACGGGATAGCGGGCAAGGACGGTATCGACCCCGGCAAGTATGTCGCGCAAATCGCCGTACCCGAAGTCTTTGCGATTGGCCTCCGTGAAGGCCTCGCCCTGGCCGAAGCTGCCACGGGGATTGGGCATGAGAACGAAGTATCCGAGCGCGGAGAAGGGGGTGGCGCCGAGGCCACCGGCACCTCCGGCCCAGCGCGAAGGGACCGACGAGGCAGGACCGCCGTGAACCTCGACGAGCAGCGGATACTTCCTGGCCGGATCGTAATCTTCGGGCAACATGAGCCAGCCTTGAATTTGAAATCCTTCATTGTTCCAGGAGAGCGAAACAGATTCGCCCCAATTCGGCTTTGCGTCATCGTTGTTGTGGGAAAGTTGCAGGAGGGGGGCGGCGCTGGCTGAATGGACGCCTGGAGACTCCTTGGCGCGAGCGGCGAAGATCTCGGGCGGAGTATTGAACGTGCTGGCCTGGAAGACGAAGAGGGAGCGGTCGGCAGATACGGACAGGCTTGAATCAAAGTTGCTGATACCTACCGCGCCTGGAATGCTAAAGACCGGCGAGTCGAAGGTCGATGTTGCGGGAACACTTTGCGGGACACGCAAACGGACGAGGCGTGAATCGCCTCCAGCAACTTCGCTGAGGTAGATACCGTCGTTGCCGTCCCACGTAAACCATTCGACAGAAGCACGGCGACCGGGCGTGAGGTCGATCGGCGGGCTCGTGGCGGGGGACTGGCCGCGAACGGAAGAAACGACCCAGAGGTCGCCGCCGGTGACGCCCTGATCGCTCATGAGGCCGCCGATGAAGGCGATTGAATTGCCGTCCGGCGACCAGCGGGGAAGGGCGATCTGCAAGCCGTGGAGCGGCCCGGAGACTGTGGCCGGGCTGAGGACCTCAACCGGAGGCACAATGCAATCTCCGACGGCTTCAGAGAGACAAGCGCCGGCGACATCGCCCATGGCTGGAAGATCCTTTTCCGTGTAGAGTTTGGCGACCCACCAGTTGTTTTCACCGGGAGGGTCGGCGGCGACGAAGGCGAGCGATTTTGAGTCTGGCGACCAATCGAATTCAAAGACATGAAGGTTGGGCGGAGTAATGAAACTGAATGTTAAAAACGGGTCTGCCGCCGGGGAGACTCCGGGATGCCTGGAAGTTCGCGCCGATGTTTCCCTATGTTGCCAATTGGTGGAGGTGATTACGGCGGCCACGCGCTGCACCTCAATGTGATCCTGACCGATGACGCCGGAGGGCGGAGTTTCAGCGGCAAGCGCGCCGGGTGGACGCGTGGCACCTTCGACATAGAGAAACGCAATGCTGTTTCCGTCGGGCGAGAATGCGGGCGCGTCGACGCAGCCATGGAGTTCGGTGAGGCGAAGGGCGGGGTTGCCGTCGAGACGAGATAGATACAGATCAGACTGCTCACCGGGATCCGCGCAATCGGAGAGAAATGCAATGGAGGCAGAGTCGGGCGACCAGACGAAACTGGAGGCTGTACAGGATTGTTGTGACGAGGTGAGGGACTGGCTTAGGGCGAGATTATCGAATGGGGCCACGCGAATCTCCCCGGCATCAATCCAGGCGACATGCTTGCCGTCGGGCGAGATGGCAACCTGATTGGTGGTGCGGACGCTGTTCTGGCTTGAAAGTATCTGGTCAAGCTGGGTCGAAGAGGGTGAGGGCGCGGGTTGCGCGGGGACGGTTTGAGCGCGGGCGAGGAGGGGCGCGGAGAGAATGAGGGCGGCGATGACACTCGGCGAAAGGCTCTTGAAGCGAGACATAGGGAAATGCTAACAGCGGGCAATCGATGCGGGCGGAGTTGACGCGAGGCTTGTGTGCGGAGTGGGCGGACCCACGGTCCGCGCAGGCATGGTTGGGGGCAGAACGCGGCCGGAGGCCCAAATAAAATCGACGAATATTCTCAAGGTGCCCAAAAGCAAGGCCAGAAAAGGCCGACGAGGGGATGCCTTCGAATAGACGCGGCCGGAGGCGGGCGATTTTGGCTGCGTGAAGAGTGAGCGCGAATCTTGTCAACTGCTGGGAATGCGAAAAAACGGGTAAGTTGCTGAAAACACTGTGAAGAATTAAGTGAGTAAAGTTTGCAGGTAATTTAAGCGTTTTGGGGTAAGCTGAAAGCAATCATCACGAAATGAATCCAGATGACGGAGAAGCAGAAGAGGCTTTTTCGATCTTCTTCGGGCCAATACCGCGGTGTGCGCGGGCACGAGGAGAGTGGAGAGCTGAGGGGGCGACTCGATGAGCGAGTTGCCCTCTTTGTTTTTCCGCGGCAAACTGCGAGACCGCGCAAATGGACGATGGGAGTCCGTGCGAGAACTGAGGACGCTATTGTGGGTTCAATACCCGCGCGGGGGCCGAAACGTGCGGCGTCGTAGTAAGGGAAGAACCGTGAATGGGTGGCCGGAATGGTGGAGCGATGGGAAAGAACGGATTGGACAAACAAAGACAGGGAAGGAAGAACGCCGTGGTGATGATGCCTGGGCATGATCGCGGAGAGGAGGCGCGAGAGGGCAAGAACTGCAACAAGAAGGCTGCGGCGAAAAAGACAGAGGGCAAAAGGCAAAAGACAACGCAGGCAAAGGGGCGCCGAAAAAAGCCAGCGGAGGAGATCGAGAACGAGGATTCAAAGGGGGCGAGAAGCGCACTTCGGCGCTGGGTGAAGAAGGCCGTGAAAGAGCGCAGCCCGGTTATCGCCGACAGGCTGATAAGGAGCACCGCGGATGGAGATTTGCAAAGCGCGGCCATGGCGCTGGGGCTGATCGAAAAGAAGAAGAAGGGCGGCGGGGACGATGACGGGCAGGACGGTCCGAGCTTAGCTGAGCAGTTGATGACAGGACCGACGTGGGAAGAAGTGTTGGAAGCAAGACGAAAGTCAAACGAAGAGGGAACGGCGACAGTTGCGGCGTGAGAGCAGGTCTGGGCAGTCAGTTCCGCGGCTCTCCGCTGAGGGCGCGGGGCGGCTTCTGGCGTATGTGATTTTGACTCGTGCTCGTTAAAAAGCAGAGGCGAACCGATGCGCTGCGATCCGCCTCCACGCGCACAGAAAAGGAATTCCGGTACGAAGAGGGATGCAATGGGAATGAAGCTCGTGAAGAAAGAACGGTTGCGGACGAGGCGCGGGATCGTGATTTGCGCGCTGGCGATGCTGCTCGCGACGATGGCGTCGGCGCAGGCAGTAAGCACAACGACGGTGCAGGGGACGGTATATCTGGCAAACGGTCAACCGGGCGCGGGAACGCTCGTGCTCAGCTGGCCGGCGTTTACGACCGCGACAGGACAGGCAGTAGCCGCGGACTCAACGACGATAACCATTGGGCCAGACGGATTTGTGAGCGTGAACCTCGCACCGAACGTGGGCGCGACCCCCGCGGGAGAGTACTACACAGCCGTGTATTACATGAGCGACGGGTCGACGAGCACGCAATACTGGGTAGTTCCGGCGGCAGCGCAGGCGACCCTGGCGCAGGTTCAGGCACAGGTGATGCCGGCGGCGCAGGCGGTGCAGGCGGTGAGCAAAGCGTATGTGGACCAGGCGATTGCGGGACTGGGCCAGGGCGGCGGTTTGTCGGCGACAGGCGGAACGCTGACGGGGCCGTTGTATTTAAGCGATGATCCGACCCAGCCCCTGCAGGCCGCAGATAAGCATTACGTGGACACGCAGGTGGCGACGGCGGTGCCGCTGGCGGGCGGGAACATGACGGGGGCGCTAACCACGCCCGCGGTGAACGGGGTGCAGACCCCGGCAATTGGAAGCGCGCAAACGACATTGCAAGCGGCGATGAATGCAGCGGGAACGAACGGAGCGATGGTGATTCCGCCGACCTATGCAGGGGCGGATACATTCACAAACGCGAGCGGGGTAAAGGTGACGGACCTGCGCACGGGCGTGGCGCAACAGGCGGAGCGCAGCGTGAAGGAGTTCGGCGCGGTGTGCGACGGCGCGACCGACGATACGAATGCGCTGCAGGCTGCGATCAACTACGCGAATGCGCACGGAGTGGCGTTGACGATTCCGCAGGGGACCTGCAAGACGCGCGCGCTGAGCTGGCATGGAGAATCGATTGGAGGTATGGGCAAGCAGGTGTCGGCGCTGATGGGATTTCCGGGAGAAGACGTTCTGGTAAGCGGGCCGGACGCGGCAAACATGCTGAGCTACACCCGGCTGCACGATCTAACGATCTATGTCGACCAGAGCATTGACGTGTCGTGCTCCCCGGCAGAGGGCCGCGCAGCGGCTGGAAGCTGCCAGCAGGTGCGGCCTGTGGAAGCGAACTCAATCTTTTCGCCGGGCGGAAACGGACTGACGGAAACAGCGGGAACGGGTGCGGCATGGAACATCGGCAACTGCGCGATTGCGATGCAGGCCACAACGGGCGCGGGAGGCAACGGGTTGCGCGTGGCGGAGCTGGCAAATCTCGAGATTGCGACGACGGGCGTCGACCCGATGGCGACGCAGTATCCGGGCTCTCATTCGACGCATACGTGCGGAATATATCTGGCGCAGTGGCCGCAGTGGAGCGAGTTCCGGAACATCGATATTCGCGGGCTGAATACGGGTGTGGCGATGCCGGCGCTGCCCGTGACAACGCCAGCAGGATTGAATGCGGACTCGAACCGGTGGCAGAATGTGACGATTCAGGCGACACACGCGTTCACAGCGGCGGCGGGATCGAACAACGTTCTGGATAACGTGGTGGCGCTGGCGGGGAATTCATCGGCGACAGGCGAGCCGCCGACGGGCCTGGTGCTGGACCTGATTGGGAACGCGCAGGGATGGACGGTACGAAATGCGGTGGTGATGCCAACATGGAACGCAGTGCAACCGGCTCTGGCCGTGACGGCGGCGGGCGGCGCGGTGACAGCGGTGACGGTAGCCAGCGAGCACGGGTTGGGATGGGACCCGTACGGGGCGAGCGTGCCGGTTGCGTTCAGCGGCTTGTGTTCAGCGCAGGCAACCGCCGCAGTGAATGCAAACGGATCGATTGCGGGCGTGACCGTGACGCAAGGCGGGGTAGGCTGTTCGGCGACGACGACGGCAAGCCTTAATGCAGCCGGCACATGGGACACCGCGGCGCCGGTGAACCTGATCGGCGGGCAAAATATGACGTTCTTTGCCGGGAATCTGTTGAAGGGGAGCGGCGGATACACGGTATGGAACGCGGGAAGTTCGGCGAGTTACGGGACCCAACTGGACGGCGGAGGCGGAACCCTGCCGGGCGGCGGCGCTTACGCATCACTGGTCAGAAGCACCAGTGTCGGATCGGCGTTGCAAGTGGATCAGTTCCCGGGCGCAGACATCGGCGCGAAGATCGAGGCATGCGTAAACGCAGTGAATGCGACTTACGGCGGGACATGCGATGCGCGGAACTTCACGGGCAATTTGACGATGGGGTCGAACCTGACAATATCGACCGGGAACGTGGCGATACTTCTGCCGTGCGCCACGATTGTGACGGCAAGCCAGATTGTGGTGACTGCGGGAACGCGGAACGTAGCTCTGCGAGGCTGCGCGCTGCGCGGCGGATCGGCGGCGAGCGGGAACGCAGGGGGAACGGCGTTCGCGTATACGGGGTCAGGCGCGATGGTGGAGGTAGGCGACCCGACCTACGCGACCGATACTCAGGGTTTCCACATGGACAACATGGTCATCACCACGACGGGGGCCATGAGCGCGGCGGCACAAGGATTCATCGCCTATCGCACACAGGAGCTGGACTTAGAAAGCCTGTACTTCCTGGGTAACTCAGACCAGACCGGAATGACTCTGGACGGGACAGGGAATTACACGGGAGGAACTTTCCTGGACAACCAGATTGGCGGGTTCGGAACCGCGGTCAATGCGATCGGTCACCAGATTTCGAATCCGGCGACTACTGACTGGATGAATGCGAGCACATTTGTACGACTGCATATCGATTGCCCGACGAGCGGCGGGAATCCGATCAGCGGAAGTTACGGCATTAACTTGCAACAAGGCGACGGAAACACATTTACGGGGGGGGATGGAGAGGGATGTGCAACAGCGCTGCATTTAGGGCCGAACGCCGAGAACAACACGATTGTGGGGCTGCGGAACGAAAACTCGACGAACCAGGTGGTCGCCGATCCGGGGAGCGCTTACAACAATTGGATCACGGGCGGCACGATGTTCACCGGAAAGCTGACCGACGGCGGAACGCGCAACAGCTTCCTCGATACATTTCATAGGAGTTTCAACGCTTTGAATGGTGACTGGTACATGAGCCAGCAGGATGCGACACTGACCAATCACTTTCGATTCGGGATTGGAGCGGGGAACGAACGCGGCCTGCTTAACGAAATCCAGACCGATTATGGCTACCGGTGGCTCTACGGATTCAGCGATGCAACAGGCGGCCAGCAGCTCTACCAGATGCAGGATCTGCTGAACAACGTGTACCGGCTGCAAATCCAGCAGTGGAATCCCGGGCAGAGCAACACCAACAATCAAACCGCTTTAAACGCCGCAGGAACGGGCAACGTGTGCTTCAATTGCTCCACGAATTCGGGCACCGGAGGCGTGACCTTCGCGAGCGGCGGCGCGACGCCGGCGGCGGTAGGCACGGTTGACAAGGCGGGAAACGCCCAGTTTGTAGGAAATCTTCTGGTGGGCGGGACAACGCAATCGGCGGGAACATTTTCACTCCGTAACAGCGCCGATGCAGAGGTGGATTACTACTTGTGGCCGGGCCTTACAACCAGCCAGAAGGGATCGTTCACTTACAAGGACTGGAATGGAAACAGCCAGTGGTACCTGGTGAAGGACGCGAGCAACAACTGGGAACTTAACTCGGCAACTGGTGGGTTAGACAGCTTCAAAGCGTATCAAAGCACGAACAGCGGGGATACCTACATCGATGCAAGTAGCTCGACGGGGCACATTCGATTCAACTATGAAACCGGCTCGGGAGCCGAGACGGATATCTATTCCGGGTCGAGCACAAACCTGGATGCTGCGTTTCTAGCGCCGAATGCGATCAAGTTTCCCGGGCTGGCGGCTGCGAGCGGAGATAACTGCCTGCAGATCGATAACTCGGGATACATCACGAATACAGGATCGCCCTGCGGAAGCGGATCGGGCGGCGGAGGCGTTAACGGGACCATCAACTCGGCAAGTTCGGGGCAGATTGCGTACTATATGGGCACCGGCACCTCGATCGGCGGCATGAACGCAGTTCCGGTAACTGCGGGAGGGACGGGGGCGACGAACGCGAACAGCGCTCTGGCAAACCTGAAGGGGCCAACAGACGATTCCGGTGACTGCTTATGGAGCTGCAGGAGACTGCACGGCAACCGGGCCTGTGGCGAGCTGCACAGACAACACATCGGCAATCCAGGCAGCCATTAATGCAGCGGCATCGGCTGGCGGCGCCGTCTTTCTGCCCGTCAACATCAATCTCGCAGGCGTTCCAACGGTTTACTACATCGCGGGGACGCTTTCGCCCAAAGGCGTAAGCATTTACGGGCCTCCGGGCGGCGGCGGGACAAACTTTTACTACGCGCAGGTGAATCTTCGCGGTGCTCCCGGAAAGGACGTATTTGCGACAGGCGATCCAGCGTCTCCGGGATATGCGGCGTCCTCTGGCGGCTACGTCTGGAAGGATTTCGGCATCATTGTTGACGACTCGGAGGACGTGAGTTCCTCAAACACGCATCGCAAGCCTGGAAAGACCTGCTCCGATGTGACGGTCGCGAATGGGAGCCCTGTGGTGACCTCGACGCAATGCGCCTTCAACCAAGGCGATGTAGGTCAGAATGTATCGGTGACCAACGGAACCAATACTCTGACGACGACGATTGTCTCCGTTCCGGTGACAAGCGAGTTCGAAACAAACACGGCAACGCTGGCGGCTAACTGGAGCTTCGCGGGACAAAGCGACGCCACGATGTATGTGGCCGTCATGGGTCAATCTCTTTCACAGACCATTGGTAACTGCGCTCTTGCCTATGACGACACCGCGACTTACAGTAATGCGAATGGTCCCGACCAAGCGAGGTTCGATAACCTCAGCATCCTGTCCCTGTCAGGAAATTATCAAAACAATTCCTGCGCCTTTTTCTTTCAGGGAACCAGCGGACAACCTTATGGCGTTCAATGGAACCGGCTCTTTATTCGCACGCAATGGGGTCTTGTCGCAGCACTGTCAGACAACCTTCCAGCAACCGATGCCCAGATTCCCTTCGGCGACAGGAATCTCTGGCAGGATGTGCAGCTTGACGCTCAATATCCATGGGTCACTTATAACGGAGGATTGACGCGGTGGGAGGGGGGCCAGATTTACGCTCCTTCGGGATTTGGTCCGCAGATACTCGATTTCGATGGAGGAGAGAACGGCGCCGCAAACTGGATCATAAATAATGTTGAATTTGAGGGCTCAGGCAGCGGCGAGGGATGGCGCGTGGACGGAGTAGCGCACTCCGTCAGAGGCGGCAACATAGCGGGAAGCGGATTGAGCCCCGCGCAGTGGGATGCAAATGCCTCGGTGTGCGAATTGTGCACCACCGGCAGCGGGAATCTGAACTTGACCGGATCGCTGAACCGCTTCGAGTTCATACAAGGAACGACCCCGTCGAACATAAGCGATGCGGGCTTCAGAAATCGCTGCTCGATACTAAACTCCAGCCTTCCATATGACAACGAACAGCCGTCGATACCCCAATCATGCAGTGCGGTTAACTCCAGGCAGGCAAATGCCTTTGTTCACACCGCTGACTTCGTAACTAATGGCGATGAGAATACACCGTACAACAATCAATCCGATCTGTTCATTTGGCCGCAGGATCTTTATGGAAGTGGAGTGGTTCTGACGCCGTATATTATCGCTGATTCAACGAGCGAAACAGGGGTATATCTGCAAGTACCGAGCGGCGGCGTTAATATCGCAGGACTCAACGGAGCGACACAGATAACCGTTGGCCAAACCAATACAGGACCAAATCTTCCCGCTACGAAGGTTCACGTTTGCTTCCGCGCGAAGCTGCTTTCAGGGGGACCATCGATCTACTTCGAACTTTTCGCTAACGGCACGAATGTGGGACAGATAAGTCCGAATCTAAGTTCTTCTTATGCGACGTACTGCTTCGACGCGGACCTGACAAGCTATTCGGGAGATACAGCCTATTTCGAGATAAATGACTCCGGGACGACCGCGGCACTGGCGTGGATTTCAGTGCATCCATGGAGCAACGCCGAGAACGTAAACGGCGCGGTGAATGCAGCAAACTTCGAAGTGAGCGGGGCGCCTTTGGGCACGGTCAACCTGGCGGACTGGACCGATAGCGGCGTGGGGAATGGCTCAGTGCCGATGTGGAATGCGGCAACCAGCAAGTGGACACCCGCAACGCTGCCGACCAGCGTGAGCTCGATCAATGGCGGGTCGGTTCCGGCAGGCGCAACCGTGATTGGCACCAACAGCAGCGGGCAGCCGGTGAGCGAGGCTACAACAGGCAGTGGGAGCGTGGTGCTGGCGAGCGGGCCCACAATGAGTGGTCCTACGATAAGCGGTACGACGACCATGCAGGGCAACATTACGATGCAGGATGGGACGAATGCGAATCAGACTCTGGCGATCCAGCCGGGATCGAGCGCAGACCAGATTGGAGCGGTGCAGTTCAACAATTATTCGGGGACGGCGGAGTGGCAGGTGCGCAAGGATGCAAACAACTATTTGCGGGTCACCGATGCGGTGAACACATTGGATCGTCTGATCCTGCCGGCAAATGCGAACACGACGATTAACGCCGGAGCCGGCGCTAACGCGGTGGTGGTCAACAATACGAACGGGTCGGGTACGGCCGGGTTCATCGTCTACGAGGGCGGAACGAATTACTCGACCGCCGCGTTCCAGGTATCGGGCAGCGGGAACACGACGGCGACGGGCTATCTCCAAGGCAAGTTCATGATGGGGACGGGATCGATGGGCGTCGCTGCCGGCGCGGCGGCGGGCTCGAGCCCAACCATCGCGTGCACGACGAACCATACGTGCGACGGCATCAGCGGGTCGGTGACGTTGACGACTGGGACTGGCCCGACCACTGGAACGCTGGCGACGCTGAGCTTTCCGAACACGCACACAAATCAGGCCAACTGCATGGTGACGACGCTGAGCGCGACGGGAATAGTTACGGGCAACACCTGGACGGAGAGCACGACAGCGATCACGATCACGGCAAACACAGCGCTGACAGCGTCGACGGCATACACCATCAAGTACTGGTGCGGCGGGTACTGAGGAACGACAGAGTCGCCAATAGGAAACTGACGAGAAGGGATCGAGGGAGCAAACTCGATCGCAGCGCAGCTACACGAGGTCCAGGGCGCAGCGCTCCCCAAAAAGCAGGAACCTGACAGTGCGGGATAGCAGGTGCGGCTCGGGGCGGGCTGCGCCTTCGCTTGGCGCGTGACCTGGGCAGTCGCGCGCCAAGCCTTCGATCGAGTGCGCGGGTTTTCCAGCAACAGCGCGAGGAAGCGGGAGGAACGAGTGGGGGCGAGGGACGCAGCACGGGAGATCGAGGCACGGTGGATACAAAGGGTTACCACAACACGGACGCGAAGGGGCTTGCAGAAACTTGGGGAAGAAATGGAAACCCAGCCGGGGTTTCTGGGGGGAAACACAGCCATCGCGGCGATGGCGGAGGGGCTGCTGGTGGTCCGATCGCGCGATGGGAGCCCAGCGAAACTCAGAGCGAATGCGGTGCAGTTGGAATTCGAGCGGAAGCGCGGCCAGCGAAACATTGTGCTGAAGGCACGCCAGTTGGGAATGACGACGTGGGTAGCAGCGCGATTCTTCCTGAAGACGATCACGCACCCGGGAACGCTGACGCTGGAGGTGGCGCACACGCAGGAGGCCGCGGAGGAGATTTTCAGGATCGTGCACCGGTTTGTGGACTGGCTGCCGGAGCCGATGCGCAGGGGAGCGCTGAAGACGGGGCAGTCGAATGTGCGGCAGATTGTGTTTCCGAAGCTGGATTCGGAGTATCGCGTGGTGAGCGCGGCAGACCGGAACGCGGGGCGGGGAATGACGGTGCAGAACCTGCACTGCAGCGAACTGGCGCGGTGGCCCGGGGACGCAGCGGAAACGCTGGCAGGATTGCGGGCGGCGTTGGCGCCGGATGCAGAGATGGTGCTGGAGTCAACGCCGCTGGGAGTGGGCGGGTGCTTTCATGAGGAGTGGCTGAAGGCCGATGAGACAGGGATGGTGCGGCACTTCTTCCCGTGGTGGATGGAGGAGCTGTATCGCGCGGAAGCGGTGGATGCGGCGAGTCTGAGCGAGGAAGAGCGCGCGCTGATGACAAAGCAGAGTCTCGGTCTGGAGCAGATCGGGTACAGGAGACAGATTGGGAAGGGTTTTCGCGGGCTGGCGCGGCAGGAGTATGCCGAGGATGAAGACAGCTGCTTTTTGGCGAGCGGCGAATGCGTGTTTGAGCTGGCGTCGGTGGAGGCGCGGATGAAGACGGCGCAGGAGCCGGTGGAGCGGCGGAATACCGGCGAGCTCGAAATCTGGCTGCCGCCGGTCAGAGGCAGAGAGTATGTGGTGGCGGTGGATCCGGCGGGCGGCGGGAGCGAGGGCGACTACTCGGCGGCGCAAGTTTTGGAGATGGAAACCGGCCTGCAGTGCGCGGAGTTTGCGGGGCATGTGGGCGGGCTGGAGCTGGCGGACTTTGTGTGCGGGCTGGCGCGGGAGTACAACGGCGGGTGGCTGGTGGTGGAGCGAAACAACCATGGCAGCGGCGTGCTGGCGCTGGCGGAGACGGCGTGCAAATACACACGAGTTTATAGGCAGGCCGGGCAGGCGGGTTGGCTGACGACGAGCGTGAGCCGGCCGGCGATGCTGGGACAACTGAATGCTGCGCTGGTGGAGCGGCCGGAGCTGTTCCAGAGCCGACGGCTGCTGGGCGAGTGCCGGAGTTTTGTGCGGATGGCGAATGGGAGCTCGGGCGCGCTGGCCGGGGCGCATGACGACCGAGTGATGGCCATGGCGATTGGGCTGGCGGCGAGGGCGGAGTTGGTGGGGAAAAGGCAGCGGAGTTAGCGGGGTTAGTGGAGATGGGACGAGGAGTCGCACTCGTGGTTAAATATCTAATTTTAAATTATTTGTTACTCCTGCACCGCTGACATATTCATCCAATTTCAAAGCGGTTCAGGCTCCAGAAAGAAGCAAAAATCTGTGGATTTAGAGCTTTGACAGGGAAACCATTTGGCGCTACAGTAGGCGAATGAAAGGCGAATATAGATGCGCCTTGGACGGTCTTTATGCCGACTGCGGCCGCACTTCGTTTGGAGATCGAGCGCACGCTGGAACGCAAGTTTCCGGCAGCGCTGACGCCACATCCGCGCGCGATCTACGAAGTGGCGGCAACAGGCGTGGAGGCAGTGGATGAGCTGCTGCATGGCGGGCTGCCGGTGGGGGCGATCAGCGAGCTGACGGGAGCAGTGTCATCAGGGCGGACGAGCCTGGCACTCCAGTTTGTGGCGCAGCGAACGGCGGAGGGCCGTGCGTGCGCGTGGGTCGACGTGGCGGATGCGTTTGATCCTGAGTCGGCGGCGGCGAACAGTGTGGAGTTGCGGCGATTGCTGTGGGTGCGGTGTAAGAACAGGGATCAGGGGTCAGGGGTCAGTGATCAGAAAAGCAGGGAGCAGAGAACAGAGAGCAGAGAACAGGAAGCAGAGAGAGGAGAGCAGAGAGAAGGGATCAGAGGACATGGATCAGAAAAACAGCGGCGGTGGGTGAAACCGGAGTGGGCACGGCTGGAACAGGGGCTGCGGGCGACGGATCTGCTGCTGCAGGCGGGAGGGTTCACGGTCATCGTGCTCGACCTGTGCGATACGGCGCCGGAGCAGGCGACGAGGATTCCGCTGACGACGTGGTTCCGGTACAGGCAGGCGGCGGAGAGGACGCAGTGTAGTTTGCTGGTGCTTGGACAGCGGGGGTATGCGCAGTCGGCCGCGGCGGTGGTGCTCAGGTGCGAGGCGCGGCGCATTGAGCCCGCGGGCGGGACGGTGCTGCGCAGTTTCGCATTTCAAGTGTGGCGCGGGAGACAGCGACAAGCACCGGTGGAGATTACAACTCGAAAACCGCCGGCGGCGACGTGGCAGGCGAACGCAGCGTGGGATTTGGAGGCGCGTTCATGAGCCTGTATGCATGCGCGTGGGCGGCGGAGTTTCCTGGGCAGGCATTGCTGCGGCTGCGAACGGATTGGCAGACTACTCCGGTTGCGGTGCTGGATGGGCGCGCGCCGGAGGAATGGGTGTGCTCGCTGAATCGGCAGGCGGAACGGTGCGGCGCGGTAGTGGGAATGACACGGCTGGAGGCGGAAGGCGTTCGGGGGCTGCGGCTGCTGAAGCGTTCTGCGGAGACGGAGGCGGCGGCGCGCAAGGTGATGCTGGAGTGCGTAGCGACGTTTGCTCCGCGGATTGAGGAAGTAGAAAGCGCACCCTCGGGGGCTAAAGCCCGGAATCATTTTGGAAAGTCTGATGTACGGGCTGAAGCCCGTACCCTTCAAACGGCGTGCGGGTTTGTGCTGGATATTCACGGCACGGAGCGGCTGTTTGGGCTACCGGGCGAGCTGGCGGAGCGGCTAAGGAAGGAGCTGGCCGGGGCGGGATTCCGCGCGACTGTTGCGGTGAGCGCAAATTTCGATGCGGCGCGGATGAAGGCGGCGAGCACGCGCCGGGTCGCAGTGATCGAAGAAGGCGGGGAGGCGGAGGCGCTCAAGAAGCTGCCGATTGCGTCACTGGGGTTGGAGGAAGAGTACGCGGCAACGTTTGCGCTGTGGGGGATTGGTACGCTGGGCGAACTGGCGGCACTGCCGGAGGCGGATCTGGTGGCGCGCATGGGACCGAAGGCGCAAGCGTGGCGGGCGCTGGCGCGCGGCGAGCGGGAGCACGCGTTTCAACCCATCGAAGCGGAGTTTGCGCTGGAGGAGTTTTGTGAGTTCGAGACGCCGGTGGAGGAGATCGATTCCCTGCTCTTTGTTGGCGCGCGGATGATCGACTGCATGGCGACGCGGGCCGAGGGACGTGCGCT
>JASHSG010000041.1 GCA_030040935.1 Acidobacteriaceae bacterium
GCCGCGAGCGAACAACGCGCCGGAGTCGAGCCAGTTGGAGCAGGCCGTCGATCGTGGAGTGGAGGCTGGCGCCCGCCGGCTGTATAGTTGCCAGACATGTAAGTGCTTCCCCGGCCTGCGCTTGATCGGCGCCAGTTTTGCGCTTCGGCGGACCACCCGGAAGACGAAAAATATGCCAATTGACCCCTCGAATCCGCAGGCAAAAGGGCGTGTCGTCTTGGCCGTCACAATTCTGGGATCGAGCATGGCGTTCATCGACGGAACCGTCGTCAATGTTGCGCTTCCGGCGTTGCAGAATGCTTTCCACGCCTCCATCTCGCAGGTGCAGTGGGTGGTGGAATCCTACGCCTTGATATTGGCGGCTTTGCTCCTTGTCGGCGGATCACTCGGAGATATGTTCGGCCGCCGCAAGATTTATGTTTTTGGCGTCGCCGTTTTTGCGGCCGCCTCGGCCTGGTGCGGCCTGTCTCGCAGCATCGACTCGCTCATCTGGGCTCGCTCCGTTCAAGGATTGGGTGCGGCGTTGCTGGTGCCCGGAAGCCTCGCAGTCATCACCGCCTATTTCCCCGAGGAAACGAGAGGACGGGCGATCGGCACTTGGTCGGGGTTTACCGCGATTACCGCCGCCATCGGCCCCGTCATCGGCGGCTGGCTTATTGAGAGCTCCACCTGGCGGTGGGCATTCTTCCTGAATCTTCCACTTGCCATCGCCGTACTCGCGCTCTCCCCCAGGGTGCCCGAGAGCCGCAACGAAAATGCCCCGGACCGTATCGACTGGCCGGGCGCACTTTTGGTGACGCTAGGGTTGGGCGGCGTGACGTACGCATTGATCGAGTGGCCGGCTCATGCTCGCCATGGTGGCCACGCCGTAGTTGGCGCGGCAGTTTTGGGTGCTATCGCTTCGGCAGCATTCGTGGGCGCGGAAGATCGGTCCCGCACCCCCATGGTGTCGCTCGAGCTTTTTCGCTCGCGAAACTTTGTCGGCGCGAATTTGCTCACGCTGTTTCTTTACGCCGCTCTGGGTGGATTGCTGTTCTTTTTTCCGCTCGACCTGATCCAGATCCAGCACTATACAGCCACGGAGGCTGGAGCAGCGTTCCTTCCTTTTGTAGCGATCATGTTTGGACTTTCACGATGGTCGGGCGGCCTGGTTGCGCGCTTTGGATCGCGGGTTCCACTGACGGTTGGGCCTCTGGTTGCAGCTTGCGGGTTTGCGTTGTTCGCGCTGATGCCGCAAAGCGGTAGCTACTGGGCAACATTCTTTCCCGCCATCGTGACGATGGGCCTGGGCATGGCCATCAGCGTGGCTCCCTTGACAACCACCGTGATGAACGCCGTCCCTGATTCCGAGTCTGGGCTTGCTTCGGGAGTCAATAACGCCGTCTCCCGACTGGCCTCGCTGCTTGCAGTGGCCGTTCTTGGCGCGATTCTGGTTGCTGTCTTCAACCATTCGCTCGATGGAGCCCTCGATCGCCTCGCCCCGACCCCCGCCGTTCGTGCTCTGGTTGACGTCGACCGGCCTCAACTGGCGGCCGCGCACAATCCCGACCCAGCGCTTCAGCATGCGATCGCCGAATCTTTCATAAGCGGCTACCGTGCCGTGATTTGGATCGCGACCAGCCTCGCAGCTTTGAGCGCGCTCGCCGCATGGCTACTCATCGAGCCCCGGTCACGCGGGTCCGCAAGCCGGGCTGAGGACTGAAAGAAAATGTGCGGATCTAAGCTGGCAGGTTACCGGGAAGGAATGGGAGCTTGACTCAGCAAAATGTGCGGTCAAGGGGAGAAGTAGAAGCCGACCCGCTGGGCCGTGGGTAATGCGCCGGTGAACCCGTCCTAAGACGGTGGAGCTCTCCGCGGTTCATTAGGCATTCCGGACTGGCGGACACTGCACACAGAACCGATAGTCGAGTCGAGCCCCTGTTCATTGAATGTTGGTTCAACCAGCGTTGACTACCCACCTGCTTTGCAGGCCGGTTTCTACTGCGGATGGTACGGGGCATCGGAGGGAATTGCAAGTCTTGTCGAGGATGGCCGGGTTGTGGTACGGTCTTCGGCCGTCTCAAGGCGGCGCGGCCTGCCCGAATTGGCACGGCTGTAATTCAGTAGCCGCCAGGCCCCGACGGCGTCCGAGCGGTTGCCGGCCTGTCGCTTTGTTCCTCAATGGCGTGCGCGATCATCTTCTTTAACCTGCCTTCGATGTCGGCGTCGCCCACGTGCTGGTCCTCAAGCACGCCATCGGCGTCGATCGAAAACGTCGCCGGAATTGCCTTCACGTCAAACTGGGTCGCAATCGGGCCGGTCCACTTTCCATCGCGGTATTGCAGCCAGGTCATCTTGTTCTTGTTCACGAAGTCCTTCCATTTGGCATCGTCGTCGTCGAGGCTCACGCTGAGCACGACAAAGGGCTGGCCCTGAAACCGCTGCGCGATATCGCGAACATGCGGAAGCGCGTCGCGGCAGGGGCCGCACCACGTCGCCCAGAAATCGATCAGAACCACCTTGCCCGCGAGGCCATCCATCGAGATATGCCGGCCGTCAATCGTGGTCAGCGCGAAGGGCGGAGCCATTCTGGCGCGCGCCAGCTCGGGGCGGTCGGAATAGCGGGCCGCCCGTTCGCGAAGAGACGGATCGGTTCCGCCCTGCGCCAGGAACACGTTGAACTCCGTGCGCGCCGCGTCATCCTGATGGAGATGCGACAGGGATACACCCGAAGCGAAGTGCGCTGCGGCGAGCGAGGGGTCGAGCGACAGCGCGGCCTTGAACTGATCGCAACTCTGGCTGAACAACTCGTCCTTTTTTTCCTCGCTGCCCTCTCGCTGCAAAGCCACTCCCAGCCTGAAGTGAATGGCGGCGCGGTCCGCATCGGTCTCGGCGAGCGGCAGCCAATCCTCTGCGACGCTCGCGGCATCCTTGTATGCGGCAATTTTCATGGCCAGCGCATAGGCGCGGCTGAGGCACTCCGAGCAATGGCCGCCGTCCTGCTTGTTGGCCTTGCGATAGTCGTCGAGCGCTGAAGCCAGGTTGCCGTGCTTCTCCCAGTCAGCCGCGCCCTTGAAGGTCTTGAGCGCCTTGGGGTCGGTGGGCGCGCCGGACTCGGGCTGATTGGGCGTGCCGTGTGCCGCCGCGCAGGCGAGCAGAAACATCGCCAGCGCCAGTCTTGACGCAATCCTTTCGAAAACTGCGCAACCTGCCGTGTCCGCCATACCGGGCGCCTCCGGCAAACAATGATTCACTGGAATCACAAGAATGTTACACCTGGGATTGAAAAACAGATAGGCGAACGACTCGGTTTTCTGGCTCGCATTGCGAAGGCACAGCCGTTCTGGCCGGAACAATTGGTTCGTCGATGTCTCCGCCATGCAGCGGAGATTTCGATCGAACCTATGTTGTTGATGATTCATTGCAGATTATTTGTCTTGATCGAACCGCAGGTAACCAGATTGCTGAAAACCAAAGACTTGGCGAAATACCCAAAAGAAATGTCACGAAATTGTCACGAAGTGACTAAAATCACATGGATGCAAGAACATCGGCGGTATCATCGCCGGTGGTTCGTGCTCCAGCCCGATGGAGAAGGTCAATAAGCGTTCGAGACCGGTTAAAAATCTGCGATCCCATGTGGTCTCGCGGCTTTGCATCGGTGTGTCTATCGCCATTGTCGCTTTGGCCGGCACGTGGCTGGCGGCAGGAATCGCTGGTTGCGGCGGCCAGATCGTGCTTTCGCCTTCTCCGTCCCTTCCCGACAGCAAAGTGACTGCCATTGCCGGTTCGCCCATCCAGCATGTCGTTGTGATCATGCAGGAGAATCGCAGCTTCGACAATCTGTTTAACGGCTATCCTGGAGCCGATACGGTGCAGGGTGGGATGAGCGGAGACACTTTAGTCCCGCTCAAGCCCGTTTCACTTGGCGATCCGCGCGACCTCAGCCACTCGCACCTGCGTTGGATGGAAGATTGGGACAACGGTAATATGGATGGCTTCGCGCAGGACGGCTCCCTGTTGCCATACTCATACGTTCCTGAGAAAGATGTCGAGGAGTACTGGACGCTCGCCCAGCAGTATGTGATCGGCGACCGCATGTTCCAGTCCAATACCGGGCCCAGCTTTGTGGCCCACCAGTACATGATCGCCGGGCAATCGGGGAATGTGGCCGAGAATCCCACCGGCTCGATTTGGGGCTGCGACGCCGCGCCCGGGACGACCGCCGCGCTCCTCGGGCCAAACGGCACCGAGCTTCCCGGTGTCTTTCCCTGCTTCGACTACGTGACCACCGCCGATCTTCTCGATGCTAAAGGCGTCAGCTGGCGCTATTACGCTCCTGGGAGCGGCGATAACTTCTTCATCCTGTCGGCATACCAGGCCGTTCGGCATATTCGTTTTGGCAAAGATTGGGATGAAAACGTCATCTCCCCATCGCGCCGCGTGCTCGTCGACATCAAGCATGGAGAACTTGCCCAGGTGACCTGGATCGTGCCTGATTGGTCGCACTCCGATCATCCGGGTTCGGGAGACGAAGGGCCGGACTGGGTGACCTCCATTGTCAACGCCATCGGCAACAGCCCGTACTGGAATTCGACTGCCATCTTCATTTCATGGGACGACTGGGGCGGTTGGTACGACCATGTGACGCCAACCAAAGTAGACGAGATGGGCCCCGGATTTCGCGTCCCGTTGCTCATTGTGTCGCCCTATGCCCGGCACGGCTACATCACGCATCATGTTCATGAAGCCAGCGGCTTCATCGCGTTCATTGAGCACAATTTCGATTTGGGCACATTGGGCGCGCGCGACGCGGGGACGGACGCGTTTTCCGATTGCTTCGATTACACCCAGACCCCGCCATCCTTCTCAGCCATTCCCACCAAGGTCACGGCGGAACGCATTATCCGCGAAGAAGACAGCGGCCCGCCCGACGACGACTAAGAGCTGCCGGCATACGTGGCCAATCGGGAGCATTGTGCGCGTCTGTGCAGACGCCGTCGTCTTCCGTTGAGCTTTCTCCCATCGCGGTTACAAGCCACTGACAACCTGTGCCCCTGGCTTCGCTACTATCGGAGCGTCGGCGCCTGCCGACAGCGCGACCGGACTGCGGGCGGGGGCACATGGTTGCAGGTTGTTTGCGACGAACACCGATCGAATCGGCCGCGAAGTTCCTGCATCGCGGGCCCGGTCCCGTTTTATTGGTGCTGGGTGCGGCGATCCTAGTGGCGCTTGCGATGGTTGCAGGCTGCATGACATCTCTAGTCCCTGGCCCGGGATCTGTGCTGCCGGTTGCCGGCTCGCCCATCCAGCATGTCGTTGTGATCATGCAGGAGAATCGCAGCTTCGACAACCTCTTCAACGGCTTCCCCGGCGCCGACTCGGTGCAGGTGGGGATGAGCCTTGGAACGCCGGTTCCGCTCGTCCCCATCTCGCTCACCGACCCGCGCGATCTTGACCACTCGCATCCCGGCTGGTGGCAGGACCTGAACAACGGAATGATGGACGGCTTTGCGCGCAGCAGCATGAATCCGCCCACCTTTGCCTACGCCTACGTCCCCCATAGCGAAATTCAGGAGTATTGGACGATGGCCCAGCAATACGTGCTCGGCGACCGCATGTTCCAGTCCAACACCGGGCCCAGCTTTCCCGCGCATATGTACATGATCGCCGGGCAATCGGCGTTGGCGACCGAAGACCCCGACAGCGATTACTGGGGCTGCGACGCGCCCGCCGGGACCACCGTTCCGGTGCTCGGGCCCGATGGCACCGACGATCTTCCCGGCGTTTTTCCCTGCTGGGACTACGCGACCGCCGCCGACCTGCTCGACGCGAAGGGAATGAGCTGGCGCTACTACGCGCCGGCCAGCGCCGAACCCTTGATCGTCGGTTCTGCTTATGAGGCCATCCGACACATTCGCTATGGAGCGGACTGGAACGCGAACGTGATTCATCCGCAGACTCAGTTCCTCGTTGACGTCAGGAACGGCCATCTGGCACAGGTCACCTGGGTGATTCCCGACTATCTGCACTCCGATCATCCCGGGACCGGCAGCGCGGAAGGACCTGATTGGGTGGCTGCGGTGGTCAACGCCGTCGGCGCCAGCAAGTTCTGGAGCTCGTCAGCGATCTTCATTACCTGGGACGACTGGGGTGGATGGTACGATCACGTTCTGCCGCCCGCGGTTGATGGCATGGGACTGGGATTTCGCGTCCCGGTTCTGGTCGTCTCTCCTTACGCCAGGCAGGGCTACATTTCGCACCGCATGCACGAAGCCAGCGGCTTCATCACCTTTGTCGAGCACAACTGGGGGCTGGGCAACCTGGGCACACGCGACGCCATCGCGGACGACTTTGCCGACTGCTTCGATTACACGCAGCAGCCCCGTCCGTTCACGCCCATCCCAACCCAAATCGCCCCGGACCAGCTGATCAGGGAAACACCGAGCGGGTTGCCCGACGACGACTGAGAAACTGTGACCATGGGTCCGGGGAAACGAAGGAATGAGCGAGCTGGAGGACATGTTGGCAGCGAGCAGGCAGAACAAAGACCGTCGCCCTGCCTCCGCACTCGCGCAATTTTCCGCGGCCTTTCATCAGTCGTTCACTTCCCGGTGCTAGCTTCAACCGCGAAAGTCGATTCGATTATTCTCCACGAATCCAACTCAGATTCCAGATCACCCGGGAGGATCCCTATGAATACTCGTGCGTTCAACAGCGCAGCCGCGCGCGGTTTCGTCCTCGTT
>JASHSG010000042.1 GCA_030040935.1 Acidobacteriaceae bacterium
CCGCGGCTAGTCTCGTTCAATACGTGGGATCGCCAGTAGCTGCGCGCTACCGACCTCCAGTGCC
The DNA here is from genome assembly GCA_030040935.1 of Acidobacteriaceae bacterium. Taxonomy (GTDB): domain Bacteria; phylum Acidobacteriota; class Terriglobia; order Terriglobales; family Acidobacteriaceae; genus Telmatobacter. The sequence goes on from JASHSG010000042.1 coordinate 65, forward strand.
GGCTACTGGTCCCCGTCTTTATCTTGTGTAAGTAGATCTACAAGCGCCTCCGAAGCGAAGACATCCTTCGGGGGCGATTTTTTTCGCCCGCCATCTTCTCTCACCCCGCCCACAACTGGGTGCTGGGTGCCCCATCTCTCGACTTTGAGCCCTGGAAATCAAGCTCCGCCAAACCCGCTAACCCCGCCAACTGCCCACCGACCCCTGCCCCCTGACCCCTGATCTCTAATCTCTGATCTCTGCCCACTGACCACTGCCTCTAGTGCGGCCTCCCCGGCAGCACAAAATGCTCCTCGCACCTGGGCTCGTAGTTATCGCCCGCCATGATGATCGGGCTCGAGTATTCGGCGGGCCTGCCTTCGATCATTCGTTGCGGATAGAGGGCCTTCGCTCCGCAACTGCAGTACGCCACCAGCTCGGTCACGTTGCCGGCGTAAGTCCGCACCAGCCATGAAAGATCGAGCATCTCGCCGAACGGCATCCCGCGAAAATCAAGCTCCAGCCCCGACACCATCACGTCGTAGCCTAGGTCGAGCAGCCGCTTGGTGAACAGAAACAGATCGTGGACGAATTGCCCCTCGTCGAGGGCGATGCATTCCACGCGCTTGCCGATCCGCTGCTCCGTGGCTTTGATCACGGGAAGCATGGCCCACGGATTGCCGGAAGGGAACTCGACTGCCTCCATCTTTCCGCAACCGTTGCGATTGCGGCTCTCCACCTGCCCCGCCGCAGCCTTGGTGTCCGTGCTCGGCTTCAGCAGCATCACATACTGCTTGGCGTACTCGCGGCGCGTCTCAATCCTGCGCAGCAGCTCCGCGGTCTTGTTGCTCCGCATGGGCCCGACAATCATTTCCAGCTTGCCTGGCATGCCCTCTGGTTCCCTTGCTCTCTCGATCCCTCAACCCCGCCGTCCCTCAGTCCCTTAGTCCCTCAGTCCCTGGTCCCTAATCCCTGGTCCCTAGTCCCCGTCTTCACGCCGTGGCCCGCTGCGCTTCTCGGCGCTGGCCCAGCTTCACGCTCACCACCTTCGACACGCCCGGCTCCTGCATGGTCACGCCGTAAATCATGTCGGCAGCCTGCATCATGCGTTTGGAGTGCGTCACGATCAGGAACTGCGTGTCGCTGCTCAGCGATTCCAGCAGGTCCGCGAACCGCCCCACGTTGGTCTCGTCCAGCGCCGCATCCACCTCGTCCAGCACGCAGAAGGGGCTCGGCCGGAACTGGAAGATTCCCACCAGCAGCGCCAGCGCCGCCAGTGACTTCTCGCCTCCCGATAGCAGCAGCACATTCTGCAGCTTCTTTCCCGGCGGCGAAACCACGATGTCCAGCCCGCTCTCGTCCAGGTTTCCTTCGTCGCTCACCCGCAAAAACGCCTGCCCGCCCTGGAACAGCCGCGCGAACACCCGCCCGAAACTCTCGTTGATCGCCATCAGCGCTTCGTCGAACTTGGTGCGCGAGATCGTATCGATCTCCTTGATCGTCTCCTGCGTGTTTTCGATCGACTCGATCAGATCCTGCCGCTGCGTCGTCAGAAAACCGTGCCGCTCTGCTGTTTCCTTGTATTCATCGAGCGCCATCATGTTCACCGGGCCCATCTGCTCCAGCCGCTGCCGCAGCCCGCGGCATATCTCTTCCTCCGCCGCCAGCTCCTCGCCCGCCAGCCGTCCAATCTCCGCGTCCTCGCGCAGCACCTGCGCTTCCACATTCACTTCCGCAAGGCAGCTCGCCTCCAGGTGCTCCAGGTCCGAATGCAATTTGGCCAGCTCGCTCGACAGCCCGGCCCGATCCTCTCGGATTTGATCGAGCGAAGCCCGCTCGCTCCTGAGCAGCGTCTCGAGCTCGCCCAACTGCTGCCGCAGCGTCTGCGCCTGTTCCGCAATCGTCTGCGCCGTTGTCAGCGCCCGCGTTTGCGCCAACGCCAGCTCTGCCAGCCTCGTCGCGAGCTCGGAATTCTCGCCGATGCGCTGCTCCCGCTCCGCCGCCGCCGCCGTGCGCTGCTGTTCAATGCTCTGCACCCGCCGCTCCAGATCGCCGAACAGCCGGTCAATCCGCTGGAACGCCGCCTCCGCCCCGCGCCGCCGCTCCTCCAGCCCGGCCAGCTCCGCCGTCATCTGTGCCGCTTCCTGTTGCAGCATCTCGCGCGTTTCGCGCAGGGCTTCCAACTGCCCTTGCTGCGTTCTCTGGCTGCTTTCCGCCTGCGCTTGCTCGGCATCCAGCCGCGCTGTCTCATCGCGCCTTTCCGCAATCGATTGCCGCTTGGCCTCGCGCGCATCCTCGTTCCGCGCCGCCTGCGCCCGCCACTCCTCCATGCGCCGCTCGATGCGTTGCTGCTCGGCCTCCATCTGTTTCAGCGCTGCGCCCAGGTTCGCCGCCTCGCTCTCCGCCTGGCGCCGCTCTTCGCCCCGGGTCTCCAGTTGCGCCGTCAGCTCTTCGATAGCTCGCGTCAGCGCTTCGGCCTCTTTCTCTGCCTCCGCCAGCTCCAGCTCGACCCTCGCCAGCTTGCCTTCGGCCTCGCGCAGCTCGCGCTTCAGCGCCAGCGGACCCTCGCTCGCCGGCTTGCCTCCCGTCACGGTCGAGCGGTGAAAGCACTCGCCCTCCGGCGTCAAAAAATATGCGTGCGTGTAACGCAGCGCCAGCCGCTGCGCCTCGATCGCATTCTCCGCCAGGTATCCGTGCCGCAGCTTGGGCAGAACCAGCTCGAGCGACCGCCCGAATCCGTTCAGCAGCTTGATCGCCTCGCGCAGCGGCGTCAGCCCCGGCTCGTTCACCGGTCCCTCGCCGGTGTCAAACAGCACGCCCTGCGCGTCGGAATGCACCAGGAACGTCGCGCGCCCGTCGCTGGTCTTCAATACGCGCACCCCCTCTTCCGCCGCGCCCCAGCTCTCCACCACCACGTAATTCAGCTCTTCGCGCAGAAACTCGTCCACCACGCCTTCGTGCTCTCCGCTCACTTCCACAAAATCGGCCAGCGTGCCCACCGGCGCTACTTGCGGCCCCAGCGCTCCCGGCTTCAGCAAGCGCCGCACCGTGTCCGTCGCGTACCCGTGATTGCGAATGAGCGCGTTGAGCGAGTCGCGCCGCCCTGCCGCCGCCGCCTGTTCGCCGCGCAAATGGTTGGCCTCGAGCCGCCGCGCGCCTTCATCCGTGCGCTTGGCCTGCATCGCCTCGCGCAGCGATCCAATCTCTTCTTCCAGGCGCTTCACCGCCGAATCCGCCGCGCTGAATCGCTGCCGCGACTCGCCGATCTGCATGTTCAGATTCTCGAGCTCGATCCTTGCCTGGCCCATCTCGCCGCCGAG